>NZ_RQZB01000001.1:0-168390 GCF_003859975.1 Streptococcus sp. OH4692_COT-348 | reverse complement strand
CCTGCTCCCGCAATAAGGCTCGGTAGCTCAGTTGGTAGAGCAATGGATTGAAGCTCCATGTGTCGGCGGTTCGATTCCGTCTCGCGCCATTTTTATTTATAGTATTTATGCGGGTGTAGTTTAGTGGTAAAACTACAGCCTTCCAAGCTGTTGTCGCGAGTTCGATTCTCGTCACCCGCTTTGAACTTTGTTCAAATTACCAAGTTTTTAACTTGGGCGCGTAGCTCAGGTGGTTAGAGCGCACGCCTGATAAGCGTGAGGTCGGTGGTTCGAGTCCACTCGTGCCCATTAATAGGAGAATTACTCAAGAGGCTGAAGAGGACGGTTTGCTAAATCGTTAGGTCGGGTAACTGGCGCAAGGGTTCGAATCCCTTATTCTCCGTTTAAATGAGAGTTTATAACTCTCTTTTTTCTTGCTTCTTTGTCAACTGTAGTGGGTTGAAGAAAAGCTAAGATTGAGAAAGGACAAATTTCGTCCTTTCTTTTTTGATGTTTAGAGCGATAAAAATCCGTTTTTTGAACTTTTCAAAGTTCCGAAAACCAAAGGCATTGCGTTTGATAAGATTATTCGTTGCTTCCAATTTGGCGTTAGAATAGGGTAATTGAAGAGCGTTGACAATCTTCTCTTTATCCTTGAGATAAAGTTTTAAAGATAGTCTGAAAAAGAGGATAAACCTGTTTTAGATTGTCCTCAATGAGTCCGAAAAATTTCTCCTGCTCCTTACTTTGGAAGTGAAAAAGCAAGAGTTGAGAGAGATGGTAGTGGTGTTTCAAGTCTTCTGAATAGCTCAAAAGCTTGTCAAGAATCTCTTTATTGGTTAAGTGCATACGAAAAGTAGGGCGATAAAAACGTTTATCACTCAATTTACGACTATCCTGTTGGATGAGCTTCCAGTAACGCTTAATAGCCTTATATTCATGGGATTTTCGTTCAAATTGATTCATAATTTGGACACGTACACGAATCATAGCACGGCTTAAGTGTTGGAGTAAAACAGTCCAGTGGACTGTTTTAGACTAAGTTTAGAAATATAATAACGAAGGGTGAAAGTGATCTAGGACTATTTTAATATTCGGGAGTGAAATAGTCTGGGAGACTGTTTCAGCCTGAACCTAGAAATTCGAAAGTGAATCTGTTTAGCCAAGTCATAGTAGGGACTAAACATATCCATAGTAATGATTTTCACCTGACAACGAACGGCTCTATCGAAGAAAATGATTTCGGATGACAGTTTGTGTTCTACCTTCAAGAACAGCGATGATAGTGAGCTTTTCAAAATCTTGCGCAATGAAGCTCATCTTTCCCTTAGTAAAAGTGTACTCATCCCAAGACATAATCTCAGGAAGGCTAGAAAAATCATGCTTAAAACGGAAGTCATTGAGTTTGCGAATGACAGTTGAAGTTGAAATGGACAGCTGATGGGCAATATCGGTCATAGAAGTCTTTTCAATCAGATTTTGAGCAATCTTTTGATTGACGATACGAGTGATTTGGTGATTCTTCTTGTCGAGGGCGGTCTCGGAGACCGCTATTTTCAAGCACTGATAGCACTTAAAACGGCGTTTTTTAAGGAGAATTCTAGTAGGCATACCAGTTGTTTCAAGGTAAGGAATCTTAGACGGTTTTTGAAAGTCATATTTCTTCATTTGGCTTCTGCAATCAGGACAAGGTGGAGCCTCATAATCCAGTTTAGCGATGATTTCCTTGTGTGTATCCTTATTGATGATATCTATAATTTGGATATTTGAGTCTTTGATATCGAGTAGTTTTGTGATAAAATGTAATTGTTCTATATTATTTTTTCTAATAATGGTTTGGTTGCTTTTCATTATAGATCTTATGGGACTTTTTTCTACAATAAAATAGGCTCCATAATATTCATAGGAGATTTACCCACTACAAATGTTATAGAGACTTTTTATATAGTTTATTTTTTATTGTATAACTTCGCTATTACTTCCAAGTTTTTAGTGAAATTTCTCCGCTATTTAGCCAAATTTCTTTTCCGTTATCACATTGAACTAAAAGTTTACCACTTTCAGAGATGTCCTTAGCAAGTCCCTTGTAGTCTTTTTGATCTAGTGTAAAAGTAACTTCTTTTCCTAGGACGAATGACTGTTTTTTATATAGGTATAATAGCTCTTCTGCTGGTGTTTCGAAGAAAACACGCCATATCTCTATAATTAATTCATTTCTGGTTATAGGTGCTGGTGCTTTAAATAGACTAGCAGCTTTTTCTTTTAATTCCTGGGGGAAGTCTTTAATAGTAAAGTTGATTCCTACTCCAATAATGATATCTGTGACTAGGCCTGTTTCTACAGACGTCATTGCCTCAGTAAGGATTCCTCCAATTTTATGATTGTTTAGGTAGATATCATTGACCCATTTTATGTCGACATCTATTAAAGTTAGGTTCTTAATGGCTTTGTAGACAGCTCCAGCTACAAGTAGTGTGTAGGATGGTAACTTGTCATAGGCGAGATTTGGTTTAAGATGGAGTGTCATATAAATACCACCTTGTGGTGAGTAGAAGGAACGTTGAAAACGGCCTCGCCCTGCTGTTTGATAGGAAGCTATATAGAGGGTGTTTGCTTCATTTCCTAAATCAATTGCTTCTTTTGCATCCAGTTGTGTTGATTTTGTTTCGGGTTTAAAACTGACTTTAATTGGAAGATTTTCTTCTAGAATCTCTGGGAGAATAAGGTCACCATTCATCAGTTTATATCCTTTGTTTTTGATGCTATCAATTTCAATGCCTTCTTGTTCTAGTCGCTTGATGGCTTTCCAAATTGATGTTCGGCTTAGGGATAGTTCTTCTGCAATTTTTTCTCCACTGATATAGTCGGTTTCTTTAGATAGGATTTGGTAGACAGCTTGGTAGGATTTCATAGTGTTGCCTTTCTTTAAGAATAGTATATGATTTGAATCTAGTTTGGATAGTTGCGCCTAATCTATATTTTATTACTACTATTTTAACATATGCCTACTATTTACGGCATGATTTTCTTAGAGAAAATGCAATCAATAAGATTGAGTTTTGAAATCTCAGTATTTTTGCTCCCTTTTTTATCTAGGAAACGTTTCCTTTGTTTTCAAATTGCTAAAAAAGTGGTACAATAAAGGGTAGCTTACTATTATCTGAATCAGCTGATTTGGAGAGAAAGGATTCATTTTGAAATCAATAGGCTTTATTGAAAAGCTGAAAGGGTTGTCTAGTAAAGAGCTGATTTTATTGGGAGTTATCCTGAGTATCTTTTTACCCTTTTATCTTTTTGTAGTTGTATTCTGTTTATATATTATCAGTTTGATTTTTACAGGAGACATGAGAAGTATTCTTCAGAAAATGGAGGAGCATCCGATGCTGCTTCTTTTTCTTGGCTATAGTACTGTTATATCCGTTTTTGCACAAAATTGGATGGGAGTTGTTGCTTCAGTAGGAATGTTTCTATTTACTGTTTTCTTTTTGCACTATCAGTCGATTTTATCACATAAATTCTTTCGATTGATTTTGCAGCTCGTCTTGTTTGGTAGCGTCTTGTCAGCTGCTTTTGCGAGTTTAGAACATTTCCAAATTGTGAAGAAATTTAACTATGCTTTTCTTTCCCCCAATATGCAGGTGTGGCATCAGAATCGGGCAGAAGTGACCTTCTTTAATCCTAATTATTATGGAATTATTTGTTGTTTCTGTATCATGATTGCCTTCTATCTGTTTACAACGACCAAGTTAAATTGGTTGAAAGTATTCTGTGTGATTGCAGGCTTTGTGAATCTCTTTGGTTTGAACTTTACTCAAAATCGAACTGCCTTTCCTGCTATTATCGCTGGAGCCATTATTTATCTCTTTACGACCATTAAAAACTGGAAGGCCTTTTGGCTTAGTATTGGGGTCTTTGCGATTGGCCTGAGCTTCCTATTTTCCAGTGATTTGGGAGTTCGGATGGGGACTTTAGACTCTTCTATGGAAGAACGAATTTCTATCTGGGATGCGGGGATGGCCTTGTTTAAGCAAAATCCTTTCTGGGGTGAAGGGCCATTGACCTATATGCACTCTTATCCTAGAATACATGCTCCTTATCATGAACATGCTCACAGTCTTTATATTGATACGATTCTGAGTTACGGAATTGTGGGAACTATTTTATTAGTTTTGTCTTCTGTTGCTCCTGTTCGCTTGATGATGGATATGAGTCAGGAGTCGGGGAAACGTCCGATTATCGGTCTTTATCTATCTTTCCTTACAGTGGTTGCTGTGCACGGAATCTTTGACTTAGCCCTCTTCTGGATCCAGTCAGGTTTCATTTTCTTATTAGTTATGTGCAGTATTCCATTGGAGCATCGAACGTTGGTATCGGACATGACGGATTAAGTTTTATAAGATTAAAATTCTTCTACCTTGGGTAGGAGATTTTTTACTTGGAAAAATTATTTCTAAATCGAAATAGTTGACAGTTGAAATGATAAGTGTTAGAATTGTGTTATTCATTTCGATATCGAAATAAATTGGAGGTGTCATGAAATATTGTCATTTGCTAGCCCATCATATTCGTTTGTTAAACGGGCGGATTTTTCAAAAGTTACTTAGTCGGGATCCTGAAGCTCTTTATCGGAGTGAACAGGGGAAGATTTTAGCGGTTTTATGGAATAGTGAAACTGGCTGCGCAACTGCGACAGATATTGCTTTGGCGACTGGACTTGTTAATAATACTCTGACGACTATGATAAAAAAGCTTGAGGAACAAAATCTTGTAACCGTTAATCCATGTGAAGAAGATAAGCGTAAGAAGTATTTGGTTTTAACAGAGTTGGGGCAGTCTCAGAAAGAAGTGGGGCATCGTGTCAGTCAGAAATTGGATACGATCTTTTACAAAGGATTTTCAGAAGAAGAAATTCGTCAGTTTGAAGCCTTTCAAGAAAGAATTTTGGCTAATCTGAAAGAGGAGGAAAATGAGATTTAAAATGGAGCAAATTAGCTGTTTATAAGTAAAGGTCACTTTCGACTTTGTTTTCCAACTCTTAGGACAAGGAAACTATGTAGTTAGCTATGGTCAGACTCAGATTGATGGCCTTGCCTATGCCCGGTACGATATCTTTCGACTAGAAAACGGGAAAATTGTGGAGCATTGGGATAATAAGGAAGTCATACCTAAGGTAGAAGACTTGACCAATCGAGGGAAGTTTTAAATTGAGGATACAGAATGATTGAATACAAAAATGTAGCTTTACGTTACACAGAAAAATATGTCTTGAGAGATGTTAATTTACGGATTGAGAATGGGGAATTTATGGTTTTAGTTGGGCCATCTGGCTCAGGTAAGACGACCATGATTAAGATAATTAACCGTCTCTTGGAACCGACTGATGGAAATATTTATATGGATGGCAAGCGTATCAAAGACTATGACGAGCGTGAACTTCGTCTTTCTACGGGTTATGTTTTACAGGCTATTGCTCTGTTTCCTAATCTAACGGTTGCGGAAAATATTGCTCTGATTCCTGAGATGAAGGGGTGGACTAAGGAAGAAATTGCGAAGAAAACAGAAGAGCTTTTGGCTAAGGTTGGCTTGCCAGTAGCTGAGTATGGGCATAGACTTCCTAGTGAATTATCTGGTGGAGAACAGCAAAGGGTCGGTATTGTTCGTGCCATGATTGGTCAGCCTAAAATTCTCCTCATGGATGAACCTTTTTCAGCATTGGATGCGATTTCGAGAAAGCAGTTGCAGGTTTTGACGAAAGAATTACATAAAGAGTTTGGAATGACAACTATTTTTGTGACCCATGATACGGATGAAGCCTTGAAATTGGCGGACCGTATTGCTGTTTTGCAGGATGGAGAAATTCGCCAGGTGGCGAATCCTGAGACTATTTTAAAAGCTCCTGCCACAGAATTTGTAGCAGACTTGTTTGGAGGTAGTGTTCATGACTAATTTAATTGCAACTTTTCAGGATCGTTTTAGTGATTGGTTGACGGCTCTATCTCAACATTTGCAGTTGTCACTTTTGACCCTGTTACTAGCTATTTTTATCGCGATTCCTTTGGCTGTTTATCTTCGCTATCATGAGAAGTTGGCGGATTGGGTTTTGCAGATTGCAGGGATTTTCCAGACTATCCCGTCTTTGGCCTTGTTAGGGCTCTTTATTCCCTTGATGGGAATTGGAACCTTGCCTGCTTTGACAGCATTAGTGATTTATGCGATTTTTCCGATTTTGCAAAATACCATCACTGGGCTGAAGGGAATTGACCCGAGTTTGCAAGAGGCTGGGATTGCCTTTGGGATGACTAGGTGGGAGCGTCTCAAGAAGTTTGAAATTCCACTTGCTATGCCTGTTATGATGTCTGGGATTCGGACGGCAGCGGTCTTAATTATCGGTACGGCAACTTTGGCGGCCTTGATTGGGGCGGGAGGACTGGGGTCCTTTATCCTTTTGGGAATTGACCGTAATAATGCCAGTTTGATTTTGATTGGGGCCCTTTCTTCTGCAGTGCTTGCCATTGCCTTTAACTTCCTGCTAAAAGTGATGGAAAAGGCAAAATTGCGGACGATTTTTTCTGGTTTTGCCTTGGTGACCATATTGCTCGGTCTGTCTTATAGTCCAGCTCTCTTGGCTCAAAAAGAGAAAGAAAACTTGGTTATTGCTGGGAAGTTGGGTCCAGAACCAGAAATCTTGGCCAATATGTATAAGTTGCTGATTGAAGAAAATACCAGTATGACTGCGACTGTTAAACCGAATTTTGGGAAAACAAGCTTCCTCTACGAAGCTTTGAAAAAAGGCGATATTGACATCTATCCTGAATTTACTGGTACTGTGACTGAAAGTCTACTTCAACCATCACCGAAAGTGAGTCATGAGCCAGAGCAGGTTTATGATGTAGCGCGTGATGGCATTGCCAAACAGGATCATCTAGCCTATCTCAAACCCATGTCTTATCAAAATACCTATGCTGTAGCTGTTCCGAAAAAGATTGCTCAGGAATATGGCTTGAAGACCATTTCAGACTTGAAAAAAGTGGAAGGACAGTTAAAGGCAGGCTTTACACTTGAGTTTAATGACCGTGAAGATGGAAATAAGGGCTTGCAATCAATGTACGGTCTCAATCTCAATGTAGCGACTATGGAGCCAGCTCTTCGCTATCAGGCAATTCAGTCAGGCGATATCCAAATTACGGATGCCTATTCAACCGATGCAGAGTTGGCGCGTTATGATTTGCAGGTCTTGGAAGATGACAAGCAACTCTTCCCACCTTATCAAGGGGCTCCACTGATGAAAGAAGCTCTTCTCAAGAAACATCCAGAGTTGGAAACAGTTCTCAATAAATTGGCTGGTAAAATTACTGAAAGCCAGATGAGCCAGCTCAACTACCAAGTCGGTGTTGAAGGCAAGTCAGCAGAGCAAGTAGCCAAGGAGTTTCTACAAGAACAAGGTTTGTTGAAGAAATAGTTTGAAAATGTCAAACTCAACTTTGTTAAACGACCATATAGAAAACTGCTCAGACAATGTTGTCTGGGCTTTTTTGGTGTCAGAATTAATGATTTTCATTTTTAAATGGAAAATAATAAGAGGAAATTTTTAGGATTTTCTAAAATTTTACTGTAAATACACTTGACTATTCACAAAATAGGTGTATAATGTGTTGTGAACTACTTAACAAATAAAGATTTCCAGCTCATGTCGACTAAGGATGGAAATCTTGTGTATAGACAGTTCAGTAGATATATAATAGAGCGTTGCGTCCGAAAGTCTATCCAGACACGGCTCTTTAAAAACAAAAGGAGAAGATTATGAAAACAGAACCGATTCATCGTACCAGTATGTGGAAATTTAAGTTAAGTGCTGCCACCATGACTTTGATTCCCGCTGCCGTGGGGATTAACTATGTTGCCAAAGCCTTGGCGGAGGGGTTAAAGTTGCCCGTTTGGCTGGGGTCTTTGGGAACCTTTCTTTCCAGCATGTTGGCTGGGCCGGTTGCCGGTGCCATTAGTGGTTTCATCAACAACGTGATCTATGGGCTGACCTTATCGCCAATTTCAACCGTGTATGCGATTACCAGCATCGGAATTGGGATTGCTGTCGGAGTTTTGCACGCCAATGGGTGGTTCTCGTCAGCGCGACGAGTATTTGTTTCTGCTATTATTATTGCCATCGTTTCAGCTGTCATTTCAACGCCACTCAACGTCATCTTTTGGGGTGGTCAGACCGGTATCGCTTGGGGTGACTCATTGTTTGCGGTAATGGTCGCCAATCATGCACCAGTGTGGCTGGCCTCATTTACCGATGAGTTTGTCTTGGATATTTTGGATAAAGTCTGCGTGGCCTACCTGGCATTCTTCATCTATCGTCAGCTGCCGAAGCGGATGGTGCACTTCTTTAGCGATGATAAATGATGACTGATAAAACATTGATTTTTGGAGCGCCACGGGTCAAGCTCAAGTGGTACCAGGTGATCGATCCGATTACTAAGCTCTTGTTCATCTTGGACATGACGTTGTTGAGCTTTGCCAGTATGAATTTATTGCTTCAGGCCGGATTAATTCTTGTCGCAACACTGCTATTGTTATTTTCCAAATTGAGTTCTACCACCTTTAAGGCGCTGGGATTCAGCCTGTTTCTGATTTGCACCATGCTGATCATCCAAGGGTTATTTTACAGTCGGAATCAAACTGTGCTGTTTTCTGTGCTTGGGGTGTCGTTCTACAAAGAAGGCCTGATTTACGCCACCACTCTGGGTTGTCGAGTATTGGTGATTATTTTGACCAGTGGCTTTTTTATGGTGACCACGAGTATTTCAGAAAACGCGGCCTATTTGGAACTGTCCGGATTGTCTTATAAAACCGTCTACGTTCTGATGTCGGTGTGTTATATTTTGCCGGAAATGATGCGCAATATGCGGAAAATCCAGCAGGCACAAAAAGTTCGCGGAACTAATCCGCAAAAAACGTTGATTCAGAAATTAAAGTCAGTCCTGCCGGTTCTAATTCCATTGGTGATTAAGACCTTGGATCAATCGATGACGCGGTCGATTTCTCTCCAACTGAGAGGTTTTGATAATCTCAACCGGACGGTCAGAACCTCCCAGCGCGTGTATCGCCTGTCGCGGACGCTGCACATTGGTCTGACTGGATTGGCAATTTTATTGATTGGGTGGAAGATATGGACGAAGATAAACGGATTGTAATTGAAAATTTGACTACCCGTTATCCGGGTACTGAGCAACCACAACTGCGTCAGATTAACGCGGAGGTTCATACCGGCCAGGTGGTTGGGATTATCGGGAATAGCCACTCTGGCAAATCGACTTTGTGCCGTGTGCTGGCAGGGGTCATTCCCAAAATTGTGTCTGCTGAGATTGAGGGCGATTGGCACATGTTTGGCCAGCGAGTGTCCGACAATTGGCCCGTTTATAATGCCATGAATGGAGTTGTACTGCAAAATCCAGCTGGCCAACTAAGCGGGTTGGCAGACACGGTTGCCGATGAAATCGCCTTTGACTTGATTAATCAGGGAATGGCTGAAGGACTGATTCAAAAACGGGTTGAAGAAGTTGCCACGCAAATGGGGATGATTGAACAGCTGAATTTGCGTCCCGAGAGCCTTTCCGGTGGTCAGATCCAGCGGTTGGCAATTGCCACGGCGATTGTGGCTAATCCGGCTGTTTTGATTATGGATGATCCGACCAGTGAGATGGATCCCCTTGGCCGCCGGCAATTTTTCCAATGGCTGGCCCAAGTCAAAGAGACGACTGTCTTCATTGTCACCAGTGAAATTGACGATTTGTGCGAAGTCGCCGACGTTGTGTGGGTGCTGCACGAGGGTCAAATGGTAGCCCAGGGCAGGCCGGGTGAGGTGTTTAATCATTTGGTAGCTGACTGGCAGATTCCAGCCCCGACAATCCAGCAACTTGCTCAAAAAATGGACTGGCACTTGGCTGATGGCCGGTATCCGGTGAATTACGCTGATCTGAAGGAGGTTCGTTATGCCCACAATTGAACTGAGCCACCTGACGTTCACTTATCCGGAACGGTCCTTTAGCTTGGATGTTGAAGACAAACACTTCGCCGATCCGATGGTGGCGATTGTCGGCCAAAATGGTGCCGGCAAATCAACGCTCTTCAAATTGTTGACGGGCTTGCTGACACCACAAACCGGTGTGATTAAGATCGATGGAGAAAATTTTAATGATCTTAAACCAGTCGAAAAGTTACTGAAGGTTGGGATTACTTTTCAGAATCCTGACGATCAGCTTTTCAACCCGACCGTTCAACGAGAGGTGGAGTGGAATGTCGCGCAGGTCATGGATGACCACGACACGATTACGAGGCGGGCTTTAGCGGCTCTAAAAAGAGTTGGCTTGGATGATAAAACAGCTGAAAGTCCATATGACCTGTCATTGTCGGAACGCAAGCTGTTGAGCGTTGCCACAGTTTTGGCAGTGGATCCGGCGATTTATTTATTTGATGAGCCGATGATGTCGCTTGATTGGGAAAGCCGGCGCAAGTTGACCGCAATTTTCCATCAGTTGGCTGATTCGGGCCACCAAGTTGTGACCATCACCCATGACATGGATTGGGTCGCCGCCGAGTTTGAGTCGGTGTATGTTATGGAACACGGGAAGTTTGGCTTCGCCGGCAGTCCACGGGAATTGTTCAGCAATCACGAACTTGTCCAGCGAGTGGGATTACTACCACCGCGGATTATGGACATAGCGGAGTCGCTGGGTGATTCACAGACATATTTATCGGTTAATGATTATTGCCAGAAAAATCGAGATGTATAGAAAAAGTCACCTTTGCGGGTTTTCCAGGTTGAAGGATTAACTTCAGTTTCTGGCAAGAACTCACATGGGTGACTTTTGTGTTTAATAACGTTTCATGATCATCGGGTGCTTCCTCAGATCACTCGGTTTGATTTTACTTTGTTTCATGGTCATAATCATATACCATTTCTTTTGGATTTTTTGTTTGACTAATACAAAATAGGTCTTCATAGGTCTTCGCATTTTTAGCGCCCATTAGGATCATCAGTATAATTTTCTGAATTAGGAGACTGTCCCATCACTATTCGAACTTCGTCTCCCAACTTACGCTGTTCCCATTCATCCGTGAATTCTTTAAATCGCAATTCTGGAACTTTCTTTTTAACTGAATCATCTATTTTCGCCATAGTCCCCACCATTTTATTGGTTTTTCTTGTTCTTCTATCCTTTTTTGATCTTTGATTTGTTCCTGCAAATTTTCCAACTTCTCTTTAAGAGCGTTCACTTCATCTTTATATTGATTGTCTAAGTGTTTGAATTCTGTTTCCTGTGAGGGCATTTTGAGGGCTTTTAAGTTATCATTTTCCGCCTTGTATTCTTCTAGCAACTTTTTATCTTGCAAGGCTAATCGTTGTTACTGGTCTAACAAATTAGTTAGTTTTTCTATTTGTTGGTCTTTGCTATTTATTTGTTGGTCTTTGGTCTTTGGTATTTGATTTGCTACTACTTTCTACTTTACCTAAAATTATTTTTTCTGCTTTAGAATTTATTAGATTAGACCCATTGGAACTTTTAAGCTGTAATTCTTTTGGTAACCTTTGGTAGTGATATTGAATATTTTGTTTTGTAATACTCAACTCATCCGCCAGCTCTTTGATCGTTTTTAAGTCTTCACTCATGGTTTAAGTCCTGCCTTTTAACCATTGGTAGATATTGTTCAATGGCTTTTTTGAGGTAGCGTGCGATATTATGCTTAGAATATTCTTCACGTCTGCTGGCAACATAAGACAAGTGGTCTTTGACACTATTTAGCCCTCTTAATTCTTTCAGTTCGTCATAGAGGGGGTAAACATGGACTTGCAATCCTGCCATGATTTTTGTATCTTGCATTTCAAACGGACTTAGCAACATATTTTCTAGCAATAGCGTGGTGTACTTGTTTTTCATTGCTTCAATAGCTAGCTTATCTTCGGTTTCTGCTTTGCGTGCTTTATCTTCTTGATAGGCGGTATCTTCTAACTTATAGCTGTTATCGTCTGCTCGACGTTTCTTTCGTAACCAGATATCCAATGTTAAACCGTCCGCATCAATCGCTCGATAGAGATAATGCCAACGCTCCTTAATTTTGATATAGGTTTCATCCATTTTCCACGAATAGAAGGACTGTTTATTTTTCTTTTTCCATAGATGATAGAGGATTTTACTGTATTCTTGAACCCACCGATAAATCGTAGTGTGACAAACATTTATTCCACGGTCATAAAGCAATTCCTGAACTTCACGATAGCTCAGATTGTAACGTAGGTAATAACCAACAGCGACAATGATGACGTCTTGTTGGAATTGTTTGCCTTTAAAATGATTCATCTCTCAAGCCTTACTAACCTTTTTTCTGCTCTTTGAGAAGCTGAAGGTCGTGCTAGTAACTACCTATTTGGTTTGATTAATTCCATCATTTATCTGGTGCTTGCCCTACAAAAAGGCTTTTATGGTGAGGTATTGACGACCCTTTACTTCACAGTCATGCAGCCAATTGGACTTCTAGTTTGGATTTATCAAGCTCAGTTCAAGAAAGAAAAGCAGGAGTTTGTCGCGTGTAAGCTGGGTGGCAAGGGTTGGACAAAGTATCTTTCTATTAGTGTTCTTTGGTGGTTGGCCTTTGGCTTCATTTATCAGTCTATCGGAGCTAATCGTCCCTATCGTGATTCCATCACAGATGCGACCAATGGGGTAGGGCAAATCCTCATGACAGCTGTTTACCGTGAACAATGGATATTCTGGGCAGCTACCAATGTCTTTTCAATCTATCTCTGGTGGGGAGAAAGCCTGCAAATTCAAGGAAAATATCTAATTTACCTGATTAATAGTTTAGTTGGTTGGTACCAGTGGAGCAAGGCAGCTAAGCAGAACACTGACTTACCTAACTAAGAAAAAAGTTTGAAAGTGCTGTTTTGAGTTTTCGGATAAAACAGATAGAGTTGATAATAAAGGATTTTATATTATGAAAAAGAGGATCAGCGGGTCCTCTTTTGTTGTTGAAAAGATAAAAAACTCAGTAACCTAGAAATAAGGCAACTAAGTTCTACTCTGTATTCATTTTTTAGGAATGAGAAGGTCTAGATAAAACTGGACAACTTCTTGTTCTGTGAAGTCTTGCCCTTTTTTGAGCCACCAGGTCAATGTCTCGATAAAGTTGGTTACAACTAAGTGTTGGAGATAAGAAGCAGGCAGACTGGGGTGTGCTTTTTTCAAATCATCAGCCAGCATGGGATAGACGTGGTGCTCCAGCTCTCTCTGGAGTTGACGGAGGAAGTAGTCATTTTTGGAGAATAGCAGACTGGTGATATGGTCTTGATTTTTCTGAAAATGCAGAAAGAGGTGGGCGAGGTAATCTTCGGTTGAAATGGCTAGCTCTCTTTCAAAAAGATGATGGAAGAGGTAGCGACAGAGCTCGTCTAGAAGCAGTTCCTTGCTTTCATAGTGACAGTAAAAAGTAGAACGTCCCACATCTGCGAGATCAATGATATCCTGAACAGTAGTAGCCTCGTAGCCCTTAGCATTCAAAAGTTGTAGAAAGGCTTGATAGATGGCTTTTTTTGTTTTACTGATACGGCGGTCAATCTTAGTCATATGGACACTTGAGGCAAATTGTTCAGAACTGAATAAAGCTGACGCTTTGCTTCTATCCTTTCTTTGAGTCTTAGTGGATAATGATAATGAACAAGGTGTTCATGAATCTATTATAACAAAGGAATGAGAAATATGAAGGCAAAATATGCTGTTTGGCTAGCTTTTTTCTTAAATTTGACTTATGCTATTGTCGAGTTTATTGCAGGTGGAGTATTTGGTTCTAGCGCTGTTCTTGCTGACTCGGTGCATGACTTGGGAGATGCGATTGCAATTGGAGTATCAGCCTTTCTAGAGACCATCTCTAATCGTGAAGAAGATAATCGGTACACCTTAGGCTATAAGCGTTTTAGTCTGCTAGGAGCCTTGGTAACAGCGATAATACTCATGACAGGATCTGTTCTAGTCATTTTGGAAAATGTCACGAAGATTTTAAATCCGCAACCAGTCAATGATGAAGGGATTCTCTGGTTAGGAATTATTGCGATTACTATTAATGTACTAGCGAGTCTAGTGGTTGGTAAGGGAAAGACAAAGAATGAGTCTATTCTGAGTCTGCATTTTCTGGAAGATACCCTAGGGTGGCTGGCTGTCATCCTAATGGCCATTGTTCTTCGATTTACGGACTGGTATATCCTAGATCCACTTTTGTCCCTTGTCATTTCTTTCTTTATTCTTTCAAAGGCTCTTCCACGTTTTTGGTCTACGCTCAAGATTTTCTTGGATGCTGTGCCAGAAGGTATTGATATCAAGCAAGTAAAGAGTGGCTTAGAGCAATTGGACAATGTGGCCAGCCTTAATCAGCTTAATCTCTGGACTATGGATGGTTTGGAAAAAAATGCCATTGTCCATCTCTGTTTAGAAGATTGGGAGCAGATGACGGAAACAAAGAATCAAGTACGTCAACTCCTAGAAGAAAGAGGCGTGCAGAATATTACTATTGAAGTAGATAGCAGTCAAATCAATCATTCGCAACATAAAAGGAGGGTAACAGCTTTAGAGCAATCCCATGATCATCAACATTAGAAAAAGAGGCTGGGGAAAAAGTCTTTAAAAGTAAAAAGAGCATAGTATCAGGCATTGAAAAAATTTGATACTATGCTTTTTATTATGTAAGTACGGTGGGACTCAATGAAGCCACAATTAAGAAATATATTCAAGATTAAAGAAATTATCCAGTGGATGATTTCTTCACGAGTATAAAAATTTGAGAACGAGTAAAGCATGATATAGCACTAGATAAATTGAGTATAAAAGAATATGCGGATCCCTTTAGGGATAGTGGTAAGTAATACTAAAGCCTCTTTGAGAGGCAAGTGACGAGTCAAGAGCAGTAAGGCTTGAACAAAGTGAAAGCCAGCGTCCTTAGGCGCTGGCTGGTGATTTGGGTTTATAGCCCTGGTTCAAACCACCCGTTAGACGGGTGGTCATGATTATGGGGATATTTACTTCATTTTATCTTGAAATTTAGTTTTTGCCTAGATTCTAATATCTTAATCATTCCTTGTACTTTCTCTCAGAGTAAGTCTGGTTCCCAGCATGGTCAGGCTAGGGATTTTGCGACCGTGGAGGACTTCCTTGTTAAGAATATCCATACCTGCTCGGCCCATTTCCTCGGTATAGACGGTGATGCTAGAGAGGGGAGGATAGACCTGTTTGGTCAGACTAGTGTCGTTAAAGGAAATGAGGCTGACGCGGTCTGGTAGGCTGATTCCAGCTTCTTGGAGGGCACGGAGGGCACCGATGGCTAAACTATCGCTGGCTGCGAAAAAGGCTGGCGGGAGTTGGTCTCCTAAGTTCTGAATGGCCTCCTTCATTAAGTCATAGCCAGACTGGGCGGTAAAGCTACCTTGAAAGACAAGTTCATCATGATAGATTCCTTTTGTTTGACTGTAGTTCTTAAAATTTTCCAGCCGCTTATCCTCAATGATTTCTTCTTGGTCTGTTGTTTCCTCAAGACCTGTTAGAATCCCGATACGGTCCATTCCTTGGCTGAGGAAATAATCGACAACCTGTTTCATAGCAGTGTAAAAGTCCGTAATAATGCAGGTATGTCCCATGGAAAGTGTATCACTGTCTAGAAAGACAAGAGGCTTTTGGTATTCTTCAAAGGCAGAAATCTGTGCTCGGCTAAATTTACCGATACAGAGAATCCCAATCACTTCCTCGCTCAGGGTAAAAGGATGGTCATTAAAATAGCGTAAGATATCATAGTCCAGTTCTTGGGCTCTTTTTTCTATGCCTAGGCGAATCTGGTAGTAGTAGAGGTCGTCCAGCTCCCCTTGTTCACTGACCCATTGAATAATGGCAATCTTTTGCTTGGGTTTATGGGACTCGCCTGTCTTGAGGTGCTTAGTGTAGCCCAACTCTTCAGCAACGGTTAAAATACGGTGTCTGGTTTCTTCTGTAACAGATAGGCTCTGGTCGCGATTGAGGACACGGGATACGGTCGCGATAGAGACAGAGGCTAACTGTGCAATGTCTTTTAAGGTAGCCATAAATCCTCCTTGATTAGATTAGTATATCATATTTTTCTGTATTTTACTGATAATTTAGTAAAAGTTTAGTAAAAAGGATTGACCTTGGGAAATCCCTTGTATACAATAGAGGAAAACGATTACACGTTAAGGTGACTTAACGGACAGTAAAAGGAGAAATCATATGACACAACATCTTACTGCTGAAGCGCTTCGCAAAGACTTTCTTGCTGTTTTTGGTCAAGAAGCAGACCAAACTTTCTTTTCACCAGGTCGTATCAACTTGATTGGTGAGCACACAGACTACAACGGTGGGCACGTTTTTCCAGCTGCTATTTCCTTGGGAACTTACGGTGCAGCTCGTAAGCGTGACGACCAAGTTTTACGTTTCTACTCAGCCAACTTTGAGGACAAGGGCATTATCGAAGTACCTTTAGCTGACCTCAAGTTTGAAAAAGAGCACAACTGGACCAACTATCCAAAAGGTGTCCTTCATTTCTTGCAAGAAGCTGGCCATGTCATTGACAAAGGTTTTGATTTTTATGTCTTTGGGAATATCCCAAATGGTGCTGGCTTGTCTTCTTCAGCATCCTTGGAACTTTTGACAGGGGTTGTGGCAGAGCATCTCTTTGATTTAAAATTAGAGCGTCTCGATTTGGTTAAAATCGGCAAACAAACAGAAAATAACTTTATCGGAGTCAACTCTGGTATCATGGACCAGTTTGCTATCGGTATGGGGGCTGATCAACGTGCTATTTACCTAGATACCAACACTTTAGAATATGATTTGGTACCACTTGATTTGAAGGACAATGTCGTTGTTATTATGAACACTAATAAACGTCGTGAATTGGCGGATTCTAAATATAATGAACGCCGTGCTGAGTGTGAAAAAGCAGTGGAAGAGTTGCAAGTTGCCTTAGATATTCAGACCTTGGGTGAATTGGATGAGTGGGCCTTTGACCAATATAGCTACCTAATCAAAGATGAAAATCGTTTGAAACGTGCTCGCCATGCTGTGCTTGAAAACCAACGTACCCTCAAAGCTCAAGTAGCCCTTCAAGCAGGAGATTTGGAAACATTTGGTCGTTTGATGAATGCTTCTCACGTTTCTCTTGAGCATGATTATGAAGTAACTGGTTTGGAATTGGATACTCTTGTTCATACAGCTTGGGCACAAGAAGGAGTTCTCGGTGCTCGTATGACAGGGGCAGGTTTTGGCGGATGTGCCATTGCCTTGGTGCAAAAAGATGCTGTTGATGACTTTAAGGAAGCTGTAGGCAAACACTACGAGGAAGTAGTTGGCTACGCTCCAAGTTTCTATATCGCTGAAGTTGCAGGTGGCACTCGCGTCCTTGACTAGTCAAAAGGAGGCTTTATGGTGACCTTAGTAGATAAATTTGTAACACATGTCATTTCTGAAAGTTCATTTGAGGAAATGGATCGAATCTACCTGACCAATCGTGTCTTGGCACGAGTGGGAGACGCTGTTTTGGAAGTTGAGACGGATCTGGATAAAGTGATTGACCTCAAGGACCAGCTGGTTGAGGAAGCCGTTCGATTAGAGACGATTGAGGATAGTCAGACTGCACGTGAAGTCCTTGGTGCTGAACTGATGGACTTGGTGACCCCTTGTCCTAGTCAGGTCAATCGTGATTTCTGGACAACCTATGGCCAATCTCCTGAGCAAGCGATAGCGGATTTCTACCAACTCAGTCAGAAGAATGACTACATCAAACTCAAGGCCATTGCTAAAAATATTGCTTATCGTGTTCCATCTGATTACGGTGAACTTGAAATTACCATCAACCTCTCTAAGCCTGAAAAGGATCCCAAAGAGATTGCGGCAGCCAAGTTGGTGCAAGCTAGCAATTATCCCCAGTGTCAACTTTGTCTAGAGAATGAAGGCTACCACGGTCGGGTCAACCACCCAGCTCGCAGCAATCACCGGATTATCCGTTTTGAAATGGCTGGTCAGGAGTGGGGCTTCCAGTATTCGCCCTATGCTTACTTTAATGAGCACTGTATTTTCTTAGATGGTCAGCATCGTCCCATGGCCATTAGTCGTCAGAATTTTGAACGTTTGCTGGCTATCGTAGAGCAGTTTCCGGGCTATTTTGCAGGCTCTAATGCCGATTTGCCGATTGTGGGAGGTTCTATTCTAACTCATGATCATTATCAGGGAGGCCGTCACGTATTTCCTATGGAATTGGCTCCCTTGCAAAAGACCTTCCGATTTGCTGGTTTTGAGCAGGTCAAGGCTGGGATTGTCAAGTGGCCCATGTCAGTGCTACGTTTGACTTCGGCTTCCAAAGAGGATTTGATCAACTTAGCTGACAAGATTTTGCAGGAATGGCGCCAGTATTCAGATCCAAGGGTGCAAGTCTTGGCAGAAAGTAATGGAACACCACACCATACTATCACACCTATAGCCCGTAAACGCGATGGCCAGTTTGAGTTGGACTTGGTCTTGAGGGACAATCAGACTTCTGCAGAACATCCTGATGGCATTTATCATCCTCACAAGGATGTCCAACATATCAAGAAGGAAAATATCGGCTTGATTGAGGTCATGGGCTTGGCAATCTTGCCACCACGTCTGAAAGAAGAAGTGGAGCAAGTCGCTAGCTATCTTGTAGGAGAAGCTGTTACGGTTGCCGATTATCATCAGGAATGGGCAGAGCAACTCAAAGTCCAACATCCAGACCTAGCGGATAAAGAAAAAGCCCTTGAAATCGTCAAGGACTCTGTGGGTACTATCTTTGCACGTGTACTTGAAGATGCAGGAGTCTACAAGCAGACAGAACAAGGACAGGCAGCCTTTATGCGCTTTGTGGAGCAGGTCGGAATTTTGCCAGGCTAGGAGCTTTCTCCTTGCACAGTTCTATAAAAAGTAGTATCATAGTGTCGTTTGAAATATCAGGAGGAAACGATGAAAGATTTTCATTTTGACGCTATATCTGCTTTTGAAAATTACGAAATTGAACAAATGAGAGATGGTCACGTTTTGGTGACGACAAAAGTAGTGAATTCGTCGCTCAACTACTATGGCAATGCCCATGGTGGCTATCTCTTTACTCTCTGTGACCAGATCAGTGGTTTGGTGGTTATCTCGCTGGGGCTTGATGGGGTGACACTCCAATCCTCTATCAACTACCTTAAGGCAGGAAAACTTGATGATGTGCTGACTATTAAAGGAGAATGTGTCCATCAAGGTCGCACAACCTGTGTGGTGGATGTGGATATCACCAATCAAGAAGGCAGAAATGTCTGCAAAGCAACCTTTGCCATGTTTATCACAGGCCAGAGGTCAGAAGAAAGACAGGTACGAATATAGATAACTAAAAAAGAGGCTCACACCTCTTTTTCTTATTTCTTTTTATGATTTAATACGGCATTGAGGACAATGGCGAGGAGGCTGGCTACGACGATTCCGTTTGAGAAGAACATTTGGAAGGCTGTCGGCATACTAACGAAGAGATTACTGTTGTTGAGTCCGACACCTGCAGCGATGGAGACTGCTGCAATAAGGAAGTTGTGTTCACTGTTAGCAAAGTCAACACGGGCGAGGATTTGCATCCCTTGAATCGATACAAAACCAAACATCACCAGCATGGCACCACCGAGGACAGGGCTCGGAATGATTTGGGCAAGGGCGCCAAACTTAGGAAGGAGTCCAAGGAGAACCAGGAAACCTGCTGCGTAGTAGATTGGCAGACGAGTCTTGATACCTGATAATTTAACCAAACCAACGTTTTGTGAAAATCCTGTGTAAGGGAAGGTGTTAAAGATTCCTCCGAGAAGTACGGCCAAACCTTCTGCGCGGTAACCGTTGCGAAGGCGCGTGCTGTCGATTGGGTCTTTCGTGATATCAGATAAGGCCAGATAAACACCAGTAGACTCAACCATAGACACCGTTGCGATGATACACATCATGACAATAGATGAGATTTCAAAGGTTGGCATCCCAAAGTAGAGGGGAGTTGGGACATGGACAAGCGGTGCTGCTGCAACAGGCGAGAAGTCAACCAAGCCCATGCTAGCAGCAATGGCAGTTCCAACAACCAGACCAATCAAAATAGAGATAGACTTGATAAATCCTTTGGTAAAGATGTTGATCAAGAGGATAATCAGAACAGTGATAGCTGCAAGCAGAAGACTTTGACCGGTTGGCTCAGGAACGTTATTTCCCATATTTCCAATAGCGACAGGAATCAAGGTTAAACCAATCGTGGTAATTACAGAACCTGTTACGATAGATGGGAAGAGATTGGCCACTTTTGAGAAGATGCCTGAAACAAGAACCACGTAAATCCCTGATGCGATAAGGGCACCAAACATAGCGCCACTACCGTGGCTTTGCCCAATCATAATCAAGGGAGCTACTGACTGGAAGGCAACTCCAAGAACGACTGGAAGTCCAATCCCAAAGTATTTGTTGAGTTGGAGTTGAAGGAAGGTTGCCACCCCACACATGAAGATATCTGTAGAAATCAGGTAGGTCAACTGCTCAGCCGAATAGCCAAGGGCTGTCGCAATCATGATGGGAACCAGGATGGATCCTGAGTACATGGCTAGTAAGTGCTGCAAGCCAAGAACGGCTGATTGTGAATGTTTTTCTTGAGTTTGCATTAGAGATCTGCCTCCTTAAATACGACTTGACCATTTTCAAAACGATCCAAACGAGCGAGTGATAGAACAGGGTAGCCTGCTTTTTCAAGCAAATCACGGCCATCTTGGAAAGATTTTTCAATCACAATACCGATAGCTTCGACTGTTGCTCCAGCCTGTTCGATGATTTGAATCAAGCCTTTAGCAGCTTGGCCATTAGCAAGGAAGTCGTCGATAATCAAAACCTTGTCCTCTGGTGAGAGGAATTTTCCAGCGATGGAAACGGTGCTGGTTACCTGCTTGGTAAAGGAGTAAACTTCGGCAGTTAAGATACCTTCGTTCATAGTGATGTTCTTAGCTTTCTTAGCAAAAATCATGGGAACGTTTAAGGCTTCAGCTGTAAAAATGGCTGGGGCAATACCTGACGCTTCAATGGTCACGACTTTGGTAATACCAGCAGCAGTAAATTTTTCCGCAAAAACCTTACCAATCTCTCGCATCAAGCTAAAGTCAACTTGGTGGGTTAAAAAGGAATCTACCTTGAGGATGTTATCACCCAAGATATGCCCATCCTTGAGGATGCGCTCTTCTAATAATTTCATAAGACCTCCTAAAGTCTAAAAGCCAATCCATTTGCTTGTTTAGAGTTTCTAGCAAGAAATAGAAAAAGGACCTACTTAATATCTAAGTAAGTCCCCAAAATAGGCATGGCGAAAAAGACCATACCTCCAAGATAACTTACTTATTGTTAGGTGTTACGGCACCTTGTAGAAACGTCGTGCCAATTCACGACATAAACAAGTAAAACGATATTTAATTTTAAATATGCTTGAGCCAATGTTTTCATTCTACACTAAATAACTTTAAAAATCAACTGTTTTGTTAATGTTTAGGTGTAAAAAACGAACAAATAGAAAGGAAATGGGCAAAAAACTCAGTTATTAGCAAACGTTCAGAAGGTTTTCCCATCATAAAAGGTATATTATCAAGATTTTTCAAGACTTGACAATATGCCTTTTTCTGATTTGAAATATTTTTTTCTAAACCTTTATTACTCTACTCGCTAAATCTTAAAAAATAGCCATCTGGATCCAAAACTGCAAATTCATGTGGATAGATATAATGATCCCCAACACGAAACTTTCTTTTGGTTAAGGGACGATAAATAGGATAGTCAGCTTCCAGCAGTTTTTGGTGGAGTTTTGGAACATCCTTTATCCCAAAGGAGAGATTGACTCCACGACCAAATGGGTAGGTCAGCTGAGCTAATTCTTCTGCGCTGCCTTCTTCTAGCATAAGTTGGCAGTCTTCAAGCGAGAGGAAGAGAAATTTCTCCTCTGGACGATCGTATTCGACAGAGAATCCTAGCAGGTCGCAGTAGAAGTGGCGTGATTTTTCGATGTCAGATACTACAAATTCAGGAATGACAGCTTGATAGTCCATTCGTTTTCTCCTTAGAGTTCAATCTCCAAGACAATGGGTGTATGGTCTTGACGAGCTCCTGAGTCAATCATGTCAGACTTTGTCACCTTGTCAGCGATGCGGTTACTTGTGAGCCAGTAGTCGATTCTCCAGCCTGTATTATTGATTTTAGAAGTCTTGCTGCGCTGTGCCCACCAAGTGTAGCGTTCTGGAACATCGCCATGAATATGGCGGAAGGTGTCGGTAAATCCAGTTGCCAAAAGGTTGGTAAATCCAGCACGTTCCTCGTCGGTAAATCCAGGTGAACGGCGGTTGCTAGCAGGATTTGCAAGGTCGATTTCATTGTGGGCAACGTTGTAATCACCGGTCGCAAGGACTGGTTTTTCTTTGTCTAGTTGAGCCAAATACTCCGCATATTTGACATCCCAGACTTGACGTTCTTCCAAGCGTTTGAGTCCATCGCCAGCATTTGGTGTGTAAACTTGGGTCACGAAAAATTCATCAAATTCTAGAGTAATGATACGGCCTTCCAAGTCCATGGTAGAAGGGGCACCGATTTCTGGGAAAGTGACAGTGGGTGTAAGTTCTTTCTTATAGAGGAACATGGTTCCAGCATAGCCTTTACGGGCAGGTTCTTGAGAAGAACGCCACGTGTTTTCGTAGCCTGGGAAGAGTTCTTCTAAAATTTCCAAGTGTTTCTTTGTAGGCCCTTTGGCAGAAAGCTTGGTTTCTTGGATAGCAATGATATCAGCATTTTCAGAGACCAAGGTTTGTAGGACTTCTTGGGACAATTTGGCACGAGCTGAGTCACTAGTTAGGGCAGCATTGAGGGAATCAATATTCCATGAGATAAGTTTCATAAAGTTACCTTTTTCATTCAGATTATAGATTTTATTATACCAGAAAAAGGTCTATTTCCCCAATGTATGGTTTGAAAAATTACTCTTTAGACTTTATCCTGAGAAAATAAAAATTCCCTAAACTATTTAGAAAAAAATCTAAATAGCTCTTGTGTTTAGAATAGAAAGATGTATAATGTTATTTAGAAAAATATCTAAATAGAAAGTGAAGTTACATATATGTCAAATAAGAGAACAATCCTTCTTTTTGTGGTCTTGGCTTATGCCCTTGCTTGGATAATATGGTTGTCACTATGGCTAAGTGGTGTTGGTTTAAATTCTCCATGGAGTCAACTTGCTAGTATTGTAGCCATGTGGATGCCTGCACTTGCAGTCTTTCTCTTAGGGAAAATCACGAATCAACCTAGTGGAATCAAATCTAAATTAGTTGTAAATCTCAAGAGCAACTGGCGCTTTTACTTACTAGCTATCTGGTTACCAGCAGTCGTCAGTTTTTTAGGAGCGGGACTTTATTTTCTTGTATTCCCTAGCAATTTCAGCCTTGGTTTTGAATCTATTCAAGCCATCTTACAAGAAAAAGGTGTCTCTCAATCAACCATTCCCTTATCTTTCTTGGCCTTGATTCAAATCCTAGCTAGTTTGACCTACGCTCCTTTTCTTAATAGTTTTTTTGCATTGGGAGAGGAAATTGGTTGGCGTGGCTATCTTTACCCAGCTCTAAGAGGACGCTTTTCACTAGTCCAGACTCATGTCTTGCTTGGTCTCATTTGGAGTCTTTGGCATCTACCAATCAATTTGCAAGGCTATAATTATGGACTATCTTATTTTGCTTATCCTGTTTTGGGAGTTGTTGCTATGTTTCTATCTTGTTTTAGCCTAGGAATATTGTTGAGCTGGTTGTTGGAAAAGACAGGTTCTATCTGGGCTTCTGCCCTATTTCATGGGGCAATCAATGCAACTGCAGGTATTGGGTTACTCTTTCAATTACCAGGAGAAAAGTTTCAAGCCTCTTGATTTTAGGGCCATCACAGACTGGAATGCTATCAGTTCTACCTTGCTTATTCCTAGCCCTACTAATATTACAAAGGGAAAGGAGTCATTATGAGTTTTGCAAATAGCTTTAAAGCCTTATCTCATCCAGTTAGGAGAGAGATTTTAAATTTACTCAAAGCAGGTAGATTATCTGCAGGAGAAATTGCCAGTCAATTTGAGTTGACTAGTGCAACTATTTCACACCATCTTACGATTTTGAAAGCAGCGGATTTGATTCATGAAATGAAAGAAAAAAACTTTATTTATTATGAGTTAAATACATCGGTTTTAGAGGATATAATGGTTTGGTTAGCAGATCTGAAAGGAGATCATTTTGATGAAGATAAAAATCAATAAGAAATTGGTATTATTTACGAGCATTCTCATCCTACTACCTTCCCTTGTAGGTTGTGTTTTCTGGAATCAATTACCAGAGGAGATACCCACTCATTTTAATCTACTGGGTCAAGCAGATGGCTACAATCATAAAATGTCTGCTATCTTTGGATTACCGACTCTCATGCTTTTGATGCATTGGTTGCTTCTATTTTTAATGATTAAGGATCCTAAATCTAGCAATATCAGTTCAAAAATACAACTCTTGATTTACTGGATTATTCCTTTTGTATCTTGTCTATTAATGATTTCTATCTTCGGAGAATCTTTGGGTTATTCCATGATGAGTGGGCTACTAGCTCAGATTTTTATGGGAGTCGTGATGATCGTAATTGGAAATTATCTACCAAAAACACACCGAAATTATATAATCGGTATTCGACTACCGTGGACCTTGGAGAATGATAAAAACTGGAGAAAAACGCATCGCCTAGCTGGGAAAATTTGGGTATTCGGAGGATTGTTATTGTTTCTAAATTCCTTTGTGCAACTATATGTTTACTGGGTATTCTTCTTGACACTTTTCTTTGTAGTCATAATTCCTAGTGTCTATTCTTATCAATTATCAAAATCAGAATCTTGAAGTAGCTACTGGAGTCATTAGTTTGAGAAGTTGGTCTGATATGTCTATTTCCCCAACGTATGGTTTGAAAAATCACTCTCTTTCGTTTATAATAAGGAATGATTTTATGAAAGAGAGTGGAAATAAATGAAATTTTACTCATACGACTATGTGCTTAGCCAAATCAGTCAGCAAAATGGCATCATGATTGGCTTTGGGATTGTCCTCCTAGCTATCACAGGATTTTTTGCTTTTAAGGCTTATCGTGATAAAAAGGGGACTAAGTTTCGGGAATTGGTCATGATTTTAGCCTTGACCTTAGTGGCCATGCTTTTGGTAACAATTTCAAAATACCAGACCAATCAAGCCTCTAACAATCAATTTCAAACGTCCCTTCATTTCATAGAGGTTGTTTCCAAAGACTTGGGGGTGGATAAATCAGAAGTTTACGTTAATACTTCAGCTGCCACTGATGGAGCGCTTGTCAAGGTAGGTCCAAATTTCTACCGCGCCATGAACGGGAGCCAACCAGACAAGTATCTTTTAGAGAAATTAGAATTGAATCAAACAGACGCTATTGAATTGGTGGAGGTAAACAAATGACACTCAACTATATGGAAATTTTAATCAAACTGGCCTTGGGTCTTTTCTCTCTTGTTTTTGTTATTAATGTGACAGGAAAGGGGAACCTAGCACCTAATTCTGCGACAGACCAAATTCAGAACTATGTTCTTGGTGGTATCATCGGTGGGGTGATTTACAATAGTTCAATCAGTATTCTGCAATACGCAGTGATTCTGATGATGTGGACGATTTTGGTCTTGACCCTCAAATGGCTCAACAACAATGTTCGTTTTGTGAAACGCTTGATTGATGGAAAGCCAACTCTCCTCATCAAAAATGGGAAGATTGACCCAGAAGCCTGTCGTTCAGTTGGATTATCTGCAGCGGATGTAGCCCTCAAACTTCGTAGCCAAGGGATTTTCCAGATGAAGCAAGTTAAACGAGCTGTGCAAGAGCAAAATGGCCAACTCATCGTGGTCCAAATGGGAGATGAAAATCCTAAGTATCCAGTTGTGACTGACGGTGTGATCCAAGTCGATGTTTTAGAATCGATTGGTCGTAGCGAAGAGTGGCTGCTTGATAATCTCAGCAAACAAGGGTATGAAAATGTAGCTAACATCTTTATCGCTGAGTATGATAAGGGTGCGGTCACAGTCGTAACCTATGAATAAGAAAAACCTGGGGTCTAGGCCTCAGGTTTCCATTTGCAATCAGAAAGGGATTTTATGTCCATTATTCAAAAACTTTGGTGGTTTTTCAAGTTAGAAAAACGCCGTTATCTAGTCGGAATTGTGGCTCTGGTCTTGGTTTCCGTCCTCAATCTCATTCCCCCTATGGTTATGGGGCGGGTTATTGATGCCATCACATCGGGACAATTAACCCAGCAGGCCCTCCTTCTTGACCTATTTTATTTGCTACTTGCAGCCTTTGGGATGTACTATCTGCGTTATGTTTGGCGTATGTATATCCTCGGGACTTCCTATCGTCTGGGGCAGATTATGCGATCTCGCTTGTTTGAGCATTTTACTAAAATGTCTCCAGCCTTTTATCAGACCTATCGGACGGGGGACCTGATGGCGCATGCCACCAACGATATCAATGCCTTGACTCGTCTGGCAGGAGGCGGTGTTATGTCTGCGGTGGATGCCTCTATCACGGCGCTGGTGACCTTGCTGACCATGCTCTTTAGCATCTCATGGCAAATGACCTTGGTTGCCATTCTACCCCTGCCTTTCATGGCTTATGCGACCAGTCGTTTGGGAAGAAAGACACATAAGGCCTTTGGCGAATCACAGGCTGCCTTTTCCGAACTCAATAACAAGGTGCAGGAGTCTGTATCAGGTATCAAAGTGACCAAGTCTTTTGGTTATCAGGTGGACGAGTTGAAGTTCTTTCAAGAAGTCAATGAATTGACCTTTCAAAAGAATCTCCAAACCATGAAATACGATAGTCTCTTTGACCCTATGGTTCTCTTGTTTGTTGGTTCCTCCTATGTATTAACTCTTTTGGTCGGTTCCTTGATGGTTCAGGAAGGGCAGATTACGGTTGGAAATCTGGTTACCTTTATCAGTTACTTAGATATGTTGGTCTGGCCTCTTATGGCCATCGGCTTCCTCTTTAATATTACCCAGCGAGGCAAGGTTTCTTATCAGCGGATTGAAAATCTTTTGTCTCAGGAATCTCCAGTAAAAGACCCAGAGTTTCCTTTAGATGGTATTGAAAATGGACGCTTGGAGTACACCATTGATAGTTTTGCCTTTGAAAATGAGGAAACACTGACGGATATTCACTTTAGTTTGGAAAAAGGGCAAACTCTGGGCTTGGTCGGACAGACAGGCTCTGGGAAAACATCCTTGATTAAACTCCTCTTGCGTGAATACGATGTGGATAAGGGTGCTATTTACCTAAACGGTCATGATATTCGGGACTATCGTCTGACAGACCTTCGCAGTCTCATGGGATATGTTCCTCAGGACCAGTTTCTCTTTGCGACTTCGATTTTAGACAATATCCGCTTTGGCAATCCTAACTTGCCTCTTTCAGCGGTCGAGGAAGCGACTAAGCTAGCTCAAGTTTACCAAGACATTGTAGCCATGCCTCAGGGCTTTGATACCTTGATTGGTGAAAAGGGAGTCAGTCTCTCTGGTGGTCAAAAGCAACGTCTAGCCATGAGTCGGGCCATGATTTTAGACCCTGATATCTTGATTTTGGATGATTCTTTGTCGGCCGTGGATGCCAAGACAGAATATGCCATCATCGACAATCTTAAGGAAACGCGTCAGGACAAGACAACCATTATCACAGCTCATCGCCTCAGTGCAGTTGTCCATGCGGATTTGATTTTAGTTCTGCAAAATGGTCAAATCATCGAACGAGGCAGGCACGAAGACTTGCTAGCCTTGGATGGCTGGTATGCCCAAACCTACCAGTCTCAGCAGCTGGAAATGAAAGGAGAAGAAGATGCAGAATAAACAAGAACAATGGGCTGTATTGAAGCGCTTGATGTCCTATCTCAAGCCCTATGGACTCCTGACCTTTTTGGCACTCAGTTTTCTACTAGCGACGACGATCATCAAAAGTGTCATTCCCCTTGTGGCTTCCCACTTTATCGACCAGTATCTCAGCAATCTCAACCAACTCGCTGTGACCGTTTTGCTAGCCTACTATGGCCTTTATATCCTACAAACTCTGGTTCAGTATGTCGGCAATCTTCTCTTTGCGCGCGTGTCTTACAGCATTGTTAGGGATATTCGTAGAGATGCCTTTGCCAATATGGAAAAATTGGGTATGTCTTATTTTGACAAGACACCAGCAGGATCTATCGTCTCTCGTTTGACCAATGATACCGAGACCATCAGTGATATGTTTTCGGGGATTCTATCCAGCTTTATCTCAGCAGTTTTTATCTTTCTGACAACCCTTTATACCATGTTGGTGTTGGATTTTCGTTTGACAGCATTAGTCTTGCTCTTTCTCCCCTTGATCTTCCTTTTGGTCAATCTCTATCGGAAAAAATCAGTGAAAATCATTGAGAAAACTAGAAGTCTCTTGTCAGATATCAATAGTAAGCTGGCAGAGAACATCGAGGGAATCAGAATAATCCAGGCCTTTAATCAAGAGAAGCGCCTACAGTCAGAGTTTGATGAAATCAACCAAGAACACTTGGTCTATGCCAACCGTTCTGTAGCCTTGGATGCTCTCTTTTTGCGTCCTGCCATGAGTTTACTGAAACTTCTAGGCTATGCTGTCTTGATGGCCTATTTTGGCTACCGTGGGCTTTATCTGGGAATAACGGCAGGAACCATGTATGCCTTTATCCAGTATATCAATCGTCTCTTTGATCCCCTGATTGAAGTAACGCAAAACTTTTCAACCCTTCAAACGTCCATGGTTTCTGCAGGTCGTGTCTTTGCCTTAATCGATGAGAGGACTTATGAGCCGCTTCAAGAAGATGGCCAGGCTGTGGTAAAAGAAGGCAATATTCGTTTTGAACATGTGTGCTTCTCATATGATGGGAAACATCCGATTCTGGATGATATTTCCTTCTCCGTTAACAAGGGTGAAACCATTGCCTTTGTAGGTCATACAGGTTCTGGGAAATCTTCGATTATCAATGTCCTCATGCGCTTTTATGAATTTCAATCAGGGAGAGTTCTCTTGGATGATGTGAATATCCGGGACTACAGTCAGGAAGAGCTGAGAAAGAACATCGGTCTGGTCTTGCAGGATCCCTTCCTCTATCATGGGACCATTAAGTCCAATATCGCCATGTACCAAGAGATCAGTGATGACCAGGTCCAGGCTGCAGCAGCCTTCGTGGATGCAGATTCCTTTATCCAAGAACTTCCTCAGGGTTATGATTCCCCTGTTTCTGAGCGTGGTTCGAGCTTCTCTACTGGGCAGCGCCAGCTTCTTGCTTTTGCTAGAACAGTAGCCAGTCAGCCTAAAATTCTGATTTTGGATGAAGCGACAGCCAATATTGACTCTGAAACAGAAAGTTTGGTTCAAGCTTCTCTGGCTAAGATGAGACAGGGACGGACAACCATTGCCATCGCTCATCGCCTTTCTACCATCCAAGACGCTAACTGTATCTATGTTTTGGATAAGGGGCGTATCATTGAGAGTGGAACTCATGAAGAACTCTTGGCTCTGGGAGGAACCTATCACAAGATGTATAGTTTGCAGGCGGGTTCCATGTCTTAATACTCGTTGATTCTCATTCAGTAACAGAAGGAAATCCTTCAAATTACAGATTTCTTTCACCGCCTTTTCTATTTTGTGATATAATGAAAAATGTTGACAAATAGTATAATAAAAACAAAGGAGAAACAGCATGCTGAAATGGGAAGACTTGCCCGTGGAAATGCAATCAAGCGAGGTTGAGTCTTACTACCAGCTTGTCTCTAAAAGGAAGGGTTCGCTGATTTTCAAGCGTTGCTTGGACTGGGTTCTAGCCTTGGTCTTACTGGTTCTGACCTCTCCCATCTTTCTCATCTTGAGCATTTGGATCAAGTTGGATAGCAAGGGGCCAGTGATTTACAAGCAAGAGCGCGTGACCCAGTATAACCGTCCTTTTAATATTTGGAAGTTCCGTACCATGGTGACGGATGCGGATAAAAAAGGGAGTCTGGTGACTTCTGCTAACGATAGCCGTATTACCAAGGTTGGCAATTTCATCCGCCGTGTGCGTTTGGACGAACTGCCTCAGTTGGTCAATGTTCTTAAAGGTGAGATGTCCTTTGTCGGTACACGACCTGAAGTACCGCGCTACACAGAACAGTATAGCCCTGAAATGATGGCGACCTTGCTCTTGCCAGCAGGTATTACCTCTCCAGCCAGCATCAACTACAAGGATGAGGATACTATCATCAGTCAAATGACCGAAAAAGGTCTGTCAGTTGACCAAGCCTATGTAGAGCACGTCCTTCCTGAAAAGATGCGCCATAACCTCGCCTATCTCCGAGAGTTTAGTTTCCTTGGAGACATCAAAATCATGTTTCAAACCGTGTTTGAAGTGCTAAAATAAAGTAGTCATGAGAAAATGAGTACAGATAAAAGGAGCAAATCAATGCTAAATTACAACATTCCATTTTCACCACCCGATATCACCGAAGCTGAAATTGCTGAAGTAGCGGATACCCTGCGTTCTGGTTGGATTACAACAGGTCCTAAGACAAAAGAACTGGAGCGTCGCTTGTCTCAATACACACAGACGCCCAAGACTGTCTGTCTTAACTCTGCGACTGCCGCTCTTGAGTTGATTTTACGCGTTTTGGAAGTGGGACCTGGTGATGAAGTCATCGTTCCAGCCATGACCTATACAGCTTCATGTAGTGTCATCACTCACGTAGGGGCGACCCCTGTCATGGTGGATATCCAAGCAGATACCTTTGAGATGGACTATGACTTACTGGAGCAAGCTATCACTGAAAAGACTAAAGTGATTATCCCAGTAGAACTTGCGGGGATTGTTTGCGACTATGACCGTTTGTTCCAAGTCGTGGAGAAAAAACGTGACCTCTTTACCGCTTCAAGCAAGTGGCAAAAGGCCTTTAACCGTATTGTGATTGTCTCTGATAGTGCCCATGCTTTGGGATCAACTTATAAAGGTCAACCGGCTGGTTCTATCGCTGACTTTACTTCCTTCTCATTCCACGCCGTTAAGAACTTTACAACGGCCGAAGGTGGAAGTGCCACTTGGAAAGCCAATCCAGCGATTGACGACGAAGAGATGTACAAGGAATTCCAAATTCTTTCCCTTCATGGTCAAACTAAGGATGCTCTTGCTAAGATGCAACTGGGTTCATGGGAATACGATATCGTCACACCAGCCTACAAGTGCAATATGACCGATATCATGGCGTCACTTGGTTTGGTACAATTGGACCGTTACCCTGGTTTGCTAGAACGACGTAAGGAGATCGTGGACCGCTATGATCGTGGTTTTGCAGGTTCTCGCATCCATCCTTTGGCACACAAGACTGAGACTGTCGAATCTTCACGTCATCTCTACATCACCCATGTAGAAGGTGCTAGCCTAGAAGACCGCAATCTTATCATCCAAGAATTGGCTAAAGCAGGAATTGCAAGTAACGTCCACTACAAACCGCTTCCGCTCTTGACAGCCTATAAGAATCTTGGCTTTGATATGGCGAATTATCCTAAGGCTTATGCCTTCTTTAAAAATGAAATTACGCTTCCACTTCATACTAAATTAAGCGATGAAGAAGTGGACTATATCATTGAGACTTTCAAAACAGTTTCTGAAAAAGTGCTAACTTTATCAAAAAAATCGTAAAAAAGTCTTGACAAAGAAAAAACAAAGTATTAAAATAAGTTCAACAAATCAGAAAAGTAACTATTTTTGATCTTCAGGGAGCCTGTGGTGATTGTGAACAGGTGGTTGGAAGTAGTGAAAGTGGGCTGATTTTAAAAATGAATTTGAAACAATGAAAATTCGGTGCGCACACCTTACAGTGCAACTTGTTGTTAGACAAGGCAGAGATGTAAAGGGAAATAGTCCCTTTATAATTGAGGTGGCACCGCGTTACCAACGCCCTCACACGGAAGTAGATTCCGTGTGAGGGCTTTTTTTACATCTTGAAATCAATACTGAAAGAGGAAAATTTTATGACAACTAAAGGTTATTTTGGACAATTTGGTGGTAGTTTTGTACCGGAGCCGATTCAGGCTTTGTTGGATGAGTTGGAAGTGACATTTGACAAGTACAAGGATGATCCAGAGTTTTTGGCAGAATTTCGCCATTATTTGAAGGACTATTCAGGTCGCGAAACACCGCTTTATTTTGCGGAAAGTTTGACAGAGCACCTAGGTGGAGCTAAGATTTATCTCAAGCGCGAAGACCTTAACCACCTTGGTTCTCACAAACTCAACAACGTTTTAGGGCAAATTCTTCTGGCTAAACGTATGGGTAAAAAACGGGTTATCGCAGAGACAGGAGCTGGTCAGCACGGTGTTGCGACTGCAGCTGCTGCAGCTAAGTTTGGTATGGCTTGTGATGTCTACATGGGGGCAGAAGATGTGGAGCGTCAACGTCTCAATGTTTTCCGTATGGAGATGATGGGAGCAACTGTTCACGCAGTTGAAACGGGAACACGAACTCTTAAGGATGCGGTTGATGCAGCCTTTGGAGCATGGATGAATGATTTGGAAGCCTTCTATGTTCTGGGATCTGCTGTAGGTCCTCACCCTTATCCTACAATTGTCCACGAGTTCCAAAAGGTCATCAGTGAAGAATCTCGCCGTCAAATCTTAGAAAAAGAAGGTCGTTTACCAGATTACGTTATTGCCTGTGTAGGTGGTGGTTCCAATGCCATCGGTGCTTTTTCTCAGTATGTGGCTGATGAAGAAGTTAAATTGGTTGGGGTTGAAGCTGCTGGTCACGGACTTGATACAGACAAGCACGCAGCTACTATGACAAAAGGTAGTATCGGAATTGTCGACGGCATGAAGACTTATGCAGTCTTTAAGGAAGATGGAGAGCTAGCTCCAGTTTACTCTATCTCAGCTGGATTGGACTATCCAGGGGTTGGTCCAGAACATGCCTACTTTAAAGATTCTGGTCGCGTGGAATATGTCGCAGCGACGGATGAAGAAGCTGTTCAGGCTCTCCTCCTTCTCAGCAAGACTGAAGGGATTATCCCAGCGATTGAAAGCTCACACGCTATCGCAGAAGCAGTTAAACGTGCACCGAAACTAAGTAAAGACGAAATTATCATCATCAATGTCTCTGGTCGTGGAGACAAGGACGTAGCTGCGATTGCAGACTACCTAGAAGCTAAAAAATAAAAGATGGAAAAATTACAGTCTTTTCTCTCACAGAGAGCTTGTGGTTGCTGAAAACAAGCAGAGAAAGCTGTAAGGTTGGGTCCATCTGAAACGAGAGAAGAAAACATAATTCTCAAGGGAGTGCCCTTTATCGCACAGCCTGTTACAGAATCTTTTTGAGACAGGAATGAGAGATAGGAGAAATCCTATAATTGAGGTGGCACCGCGAATTTCGTCCTCACGCAAGTTATTTTGCGTGGGGATTTTTCATACAGTAGCCACCAACTAGAATTAGAACTGAAAGGGAAAATACAATGGAACGAATCATTCATGGAGATGTCTTATCACCAATCTTGGCTTATATGCGCCTAAAGGGGCAACACAAGGTTATCTTAGAGAGTATTCCGAGAGACAAGGAAACAGCTCGTTTTTCTATCTTAGCCTATAATCCTGTTTTTGAGATTAAGTTTGAAAATGGAGTTCTTTATCAAAATGGTCAAGTGATTGATCGGGATCCCTTGGATTTTCTTTATGAAGTGACTCATAAGAGCCAGCACCATTCAGACCTCCCTTTTGGTGGTGGAGCCATTGGTTTTGTTGGTTACGATATGATTTCGCTTTATGAAGAAATTGGTCAAATTCCTGAAGATACAATTGGAACGCCAGACATGCATTTCTTTGTCTATGAGAGTTACATGGTCTTTGACCACAAGAAGGAGAAAATCCATGTCATCGAGGATGCTCTCTATAGTGAGCGTAGTCAAGAAGACTTGGAAGAAGCCTTGAACCAAGTGCTTGAGGAATTACGCATTCCTGCTCCAAATGAATTTGAAGACTTGGATTTATCACCACTTGACTTCAAACCCCATATCGCTCCTCAGAAGTTTGAGGAAATGGTAGAAACCGCTCGTGACTTGATTCGTAACGGGGATATGTTTCAATGTGTGCTCAGTCAGCGCTTCTCAGCAGAAGTTACTGGAAATCCATTTGACTTCTACAGAAATCTCCGTGTGACTAATCCATCTAATTACCTCTATTTCTATGATTTTGGGGATTATCAAATCATCGGAGCTAGTCCAGAAAGTTTGGTTTCTGTCAAAAATGACATCGTGACAACCAATCCGATTGCAGGGACACGACCAAGAGGAGCTACGGATGAAGAAGACAAGGCTTTGGCGACAGACCTCCTCTCTGATGAGAAGGAAACAGCAGAGCATCGAATGTTAGTAGACTTGGGTCGTAATGATATTGGTCGCATCTCTGAAACGGCTAGTGTCCAAGTCACCAAGTATATGGAAGTGGAGCTCTTCCGCTACGTCATGCATTTGACCAGTGTGGTCAAGGGGCGTTTGCTTCCAGAACTCACTGCCATGGATGCCTTGAAATCAACCCTTCCAGCTGGAACAGTTTCTGGAGCACCAAAAATTCGGGCAATGAGACGTATCTATGAACTGGAAGCAGAAAAACGGGGCGTATACGCAGGAGCAATCGGCTACTTGTCTGCGACGGGTGATATGGATTTGGCCATTGCCATCCGAACTATGATTCTCAAAAATCAAACAGCCTATGTGCAGGCTGGGGCAGGGATTGTCTACGACTCTATCGCCCAAAACGAATACCAAGAGACCATTAACAAAGCAAAATCTATGACTAGAATTGGAGAACTAAGACCATGATTTTATTGATTGACAACTATGATTCTTTTACCTATAACTTGGCCCAATACATTGGGAATTTTGCAGAAGTACAGGTCTTGAGAAATGATGATCCCAAGCTGTATGAAGAAGCTGAAAAAGCAGATGGTCTGGTCTTTTCTCCTGGTCCTGGTTGGCCAGTTGATGCTGGAAAGATGGAAGACATGATTCGTGATTTTGCTGGCAAGAAGCCGATTCTTGGGATTTGTTTGGGCCATCAAGCCATTGCAGAAGTCTTTGGTGGTAAGCTAGGTTTGGCTCCAAAAGTCATGCATGGGAAACAGAGCAATATCAGCTTTGAAGCGCCATCTGTTTTGTATCAAGGCATTGAGGATGACCGTGCAGTCATGCGTTACCACAGTATTTTGATTGAAGAAATGCCAGAAGACTTTGAAGTGACAGCTCGTTCTACTGATGACCAAGCTATCATGGGGATTCAACACAAAACCCTACCAATTTATGGCTTCCAGTACCATCCAGAGAGCATTGGAACGCCAGATGGCTTGTCTTCTATTCGGAATTTTATCGAGAAGGTTGTAAAGTGAGGAAACCAGGATGAAAGAGATTATTGAAAAACTAGCAAAATTTGAAAATTTATCAGGTGTGGAAATGACGGATGTCATTGAGCGTATCGTAACTGGGCGTGTAACGGAGGCGCAGATTGCTTCTCTCCTCTTGGCTCTTAAGATGAAGGGGGAAACACCTGAGGAACGCACAGCCATTGCCCAAGTCATGAGAGGACATGCCCAACATATTCCAACTGAGATTCATGATGCCATGGACAACTGTGGTACAGGTGGGGACAAGTCTTTCAGCTTTAACATTTCCACAACTGCAGCCTTTGTCTTGGCTGGTGGCGGTGTTCACATGGCCAAGCATGGTAACCGCTCGATTTCTTCTAAATCTGGTTCTGCAGATGTTCTCGAAGCCTTGGGAATCAACCTGGATCTCAAACCAGCTGAACTAGGTAAGGTTTTTGATAAAACTGGCATCGTCTTTCTCTTTGCAAAAAATATGCATCCAGCTATGAAATACATCATGCCAGCTCGTTTGGAACTAGGAATTCCAACAATCATGAACTTGACTGGTCCTCTGATTCACCCAATGGCTTTGGAAACACAGCTTCTTGGTATTAGTCGTCCAGAACTTCTAGAAAGTACAGCTCAGGTTTTGAAAAATATGGGTCGCAAACGTGCCATCGTTGTTGCTGGACCAGAAGGATTGGACGAAGCTGGTTTGAATGGAACAACCAAAATTGCACTTCTTGAAAATGGCGAAATCAGCTTGTTAAGCTTTACTCCAGAGGATTTAGGGATGGAGCGCTACGCTATCGAAGATATCCGTGGTGGCAATGCTCAGGAAAATGCAGAAATTTTGCTCAGCGTTCTTAAAAACGAACCAAGTCCATTCTTGGAAACGACAGTTTTAAATGCTGGTCTTGGTTTCTATGCTAATGGTAAGGTAGCTAGCATCAAGGAAGGAGTTGCCTTGGCCCGCGAAGTCATTGCTAGTGGCAAGGCTCTTGAAAAACTCAGACTGTTACAGGAGTACCAAAAATGAGTCAGGAATTTTTAGCACGAATTTTGAAGCAGAAGGCGCGTGAGGTGGAGCAGATGGAGCTGGAGGAAATCCAGCCCCTGCGCCAGACCTATCGCTTGGCTGACTATCTAAAACAACACCAAGACCGTTTACAGGTAATCGCTGAAGTCAAGAAGGCTAGCCCTAGTCTGGGAGATATCAATCTCGATGTGGATATTGTGCAACAGGCCCAGACTTATGAAGAAAACGGAGCAGTGATGATTTCTGTTTTGACAGATGAAGTTTTCTTTAAAGGACATTTGGATTATCTGCGGGAGATTTCCAGTCAGGTAAACATTCCAACGCTTAACAAGGACTTTATCATCGATGAAAAGCAAATCATCCGCGCTCGCAATGCAGGTGCGACAGTCATCCTGCTTATTGTGGCCGCCTTGTCCGAAGAACGCCTCAAGGAACTTTATGACTATGCGACAGAGCTTGGTCTGGAAGTCTTGGTGGAAACTCACAATCTAGCTGAACTAGAAGTGGCTCATAGACTTGGTGCTGAGATTATTGGGGTCAATAACCGCAACTTGACCACCTTTGAAGTTGACTTGCAGACCAGTGTAGATTTGGCTAAATATTTCAAAGATGATTGCTTGTACATTTCTGAATCTGCTATTTTCACAGGGCAGGATGCGGAACGAGTAGCACCATACTTTAATGGAATTTTAGTTGGGACAGCTCTCATGCAGGCAGAGGATGTGGCCCAGAGAATCAAGGAGTTGCAGATTGACAAAGGTTAAGATTTGTGGATTATCGACCAAAGAAGCGGTGGAGACAGCTGTTTCAGCAGGGGCGGACTACATCGGTTTTGTCTTTGCAGCTAGTAAAAGACAGGTGACCTTGGATCAGGCTGCTGAGCTGGCAAAACTTATTCCTGCAGATGTGAAAAAGGTTGGTGTATTTGTTTCACCAAGTCGGGAAGAACTGCTAGAAGTGATTGAAAAAGTTGGTTTGGACTTGGTTCAAGTTCACCGTCAGGTGGCAGATGATTTATTTGAGAATTTGCCTTGTGCCAGTATTCAGGCTGTGCAGGTGGATGGAGAGGGACATGTCCCCAATTCTCAGGCAGACTATCTACTCTTTGATGCCCCTGTGGCTGGGAGTGGCCAGACCTTTGACTGGGCTCAACTGGATACGATTGGACTAACTCAGCCTTTCTTTATCGCAGGTGGGCTTAATGAAGACAATGTAGTAAAAGCAATTCAACACTTTACTCCCTATGCAGTAGATGTATCGAGCGGAGTGGAGACAGATGGACAAAAAGATCAGGAAAAGATTAGAAGATTTATAGAGAGGGTAAAGAATGGCATATCAAGAACCAAATAAAGATGGATTTTACGGAAAATTCGGTGGACGTTTCGTCCCAGAAACATTGATGACAGCAGTTTTGGAGTTGGAGAAGGCCTACCGTGAAAGTCAGGCAGACCCAAGTTTCCAAGAGGAATTAAATCAACTCTTGCGCCAGTATGTAGGACGTGAAACTCCTCTTTACTACGCAAAAAACTTGACCCAGCATATTGGCGGAGCCAAGATTTATCTTAAACGTGAAGACCTCAACCATACAGGGGCCCACAAGATTAACAATGCCTTAGGACAAGTTTTGCTTGCCAAACGCATGGGTAAAAAGAAAATTATCGCTGAAACAGGTGCTGGTCAGCACGGTGTGGCAACTGCAACAGCTGCGGCCCTCTTTAATATGGAATGTACCATCTACATGGGTGAGGAAGATGTCAAACGCCAAGCCCTTAATGTCTTCCGTATGGAGCTTTTGGGAGCCAAGGTTGAGGCAGTGACAGATGGTTCGCGCGTGCTCAAGGATGCGGTCAATGCAGCCCTTCGTTCATGGGTAGCTAATATTGATGATACCCACTATATCCTTGGTTCTGCCTTGGGGCCTCATCCATTCCCAGAAATCGTTCGTGACTTCCAAAGTGTTATTGGTCGAGAAGCTAAACAACAGTACCGTGACTTGACAGGTCAAGATCTGCCAGATGCCTTAGTAGCCTGTGTTGGTGGTGGTTCTAATGCCATCGGGCTTTTCCATCCCTTTGTAGAAGATGAGTCAGTAGCCATGTATGGGGCTGAAGCGGCTGGACTTGGTGTGGATACGGAGCACCACGCAGCTACCTTGACCAAGGGTCGTCCTGGTGTCCTTCACGGTTCCCTCATGGATGTGCTCCAAGATGCCCATGGTCAAATTCTTGAAGCCTTTTCTATCTCAGCAGGTTTGGACTATCCTGGTATCGGTCCAGAACATTCTCACTACCACGATATCAAACGTGCCAGCTATGTTCCTGTGACAGACGAAGAAGCCTTGGAAGGATTCCAGCTCTTATCCCGCGTGGAAGGGATTATCCCAGCATTGGAATCTAGCCATGCCATTGCCTTTGCGGTGAAATTGGCCAAAGAACTTGGACCAGACAAGTCCATGATTGTCTGCCTATCGGGTCGTGGGGACAAGGATGTGGTTCAAGTCAAGGACCGCTTGGAAGCAGATGCAGCAAAGAAGGGAGAAGCTCATGCCTAAGACACTAACAGAAAAATTGAATGCTATTAAAGCAGCTGGAAAAGGAATTTTCGTTCCTTATATCATGGCTGGAGACCATGAGAAAGGTTTGGCTGGACTCGCTGAAACAATCCACTTTTTAGAAGATTTGGGTGTCTCTGCCATTGAAGTGGGCATTCCTTTTTCAGATCCTGTTGCAGATGGACCTGTTATAGAAGAAGCTGGCTTGCGCAGTTTAGCCCACGGGACCTCTACTCAGGCTTTGGTTGAAACCTTGAAAACCATTCAAACAGAGATTCCACTGGTCATCATGACCTACTTCAACCCCCTCTTTCAGTACGGTGTGGAGAATTTTGTCAAAGATTTGGCAGATACAGTGGTTAAGGGCTTGATTATTCCAGACCTGCCTCATGAACATGCTAACTTTGTAGAGCCATTTTTGGCAGATACAGACATCGCCTTGATTCCTCTAGTTAGTTTGACGACAGGGATTGAGCGTCAGAAAGAGTTGATTGAAGGGGCAGAAGGATTCGTCTATGCGGTTGCCATCAATGGGGTTACAGGGAAATCAGGCAATTACCGTGCAGACTTGGACAAGCACTTGGCACAATTGCATCAAGTGGCTGACATCCCAGTCTTGACAGGTTTTGGGGTGTCTAGTCAAGCCGATGTAGAACGCTTCAATGCGGTGTCAGATGGTGTTATCGTTGGTTCGAAAATTGTAAAAGCTCTCCATGAAGGAGAGCAGATTCAGGACTTTATCAAACAAGTAGTAGCTTACCAAAAATAATCACACAAGCAGCGAGCAAGAGGAAAGGCACGAAAGGAAGTCTTTCCTTTTTCTTTTGCAGGAGAAAGGCTAGAATTCCCGTAGCAGAAGCAAACTGAATCAAGATCAGCAATTCGGTCGCACTAAAGACGAGAGCGCAAGAAGCTAGAAAGAGAAAATCCCCTGCTCCCATGCGGATATCGATAAAATGAGCCAAAAAGCCAAGAGCAAGGAAAAAGACCATGACCAGATTCCAGCCAGAGCAGGCTATTAGGAGTAGATGGAAAGTCATCCAGACCAGTAAGGGATATTCCTGATGGCGAAAGTCGTAGATGCCCAAGGTCAAACCAGCAGTGATTAGGATGACTTGCCCCAAGGAAAGAAAACCCCAAGACCAAGATAGAAAGAGGAGACCTAAGCCTAGTTCAAAGAGGGCATACCAGATAGGATAAGGAGCCTTGCAGTAGCGACAGCGAAAGCGATTGAAGACCTGCGAGAGAATCGGAATCAAATCTAAGGGACGCAAGCGAGTCTGACAGGAATCGCAGTGACTGGCTGGACTGATAATGGATTGCTCTGGAAAACGGTCAATGACCAAACCAAGAAAGGAAGCGAGAATGCTCCCGACAAGAAAAAAATAAAAATCAATCATACTTATCTATTCGTAAAAAATGGGAGAAGTAGTATAATGGAGAAACATAGATAAGATGGTGAGGCAAAGATGACAATTCGTTTTGAAGAAAAGGTGAGCACAGAAAACGCTCAATTCGTATGCCAATGGTCCAACTCCCTTGGCAAATCCTTTCAAGAACAATGGATGGGACCAAAGATTCCTTTCCCCTTGACAATTCAGATCTTGCAAGATTTGGAAGGAATCTTTTCTATCTTTGATGGACCAGAGTTTGTGGGGCTTATCCAGAAAATCAGGCTAGAAGACAGTAATCTTCATATTGGAAGATTTTTTATCAATCCTCAGAAACAGGGGCAAGGCTTAGGTAGCCAGGCTTTAAGGAAATTTGTTAGTTTGGTATTTGAAAATGGAGATATAGATAGTATTTCTCTAAATGTCTTCGAGGCAAATCAAGCAGCCAAGCACCTTTACCAAAAAGAAGGATTTGAAATCGTTCAAATAGTTGAAGAACCTGTACGGAAATACATCATGAAAAAGTTTAGGTAGAAAGCAAAAAAGCCTTGGTTCCCAAAGCTTTTTAATGTTATAAACTCATTAAAATAACTCCCAGTTAGATTTGGAATATTTTTTATTCTGTGTCGTATAAAAATAAATAAAATGAATGGCTATAGCTAGAGCTAAAATGGTTGTTATACTCACTACTATTATAGGATTAGAAGCAAAGATAGTGTTTGTTATAGGGCCCATTTACTAGGACAGCAGCTTGAAAGAGGCCAAATCCGATATAAGAGAAGCTGGTTGCAAAGAGACGATTAGCTTCAGGATTCAGAAGAAAACTCATCGATACAGTCATCATCATAAGCCCAATGAAAATAGGATAGTGACTGTAAATTAGAAATAGCCCCTTTTGATTAGATTTTTCATCAATAGCATGGTCGAATTGACCAAAATAAAACAAGAACAGAGAAATCACAATAATGAAATAAAGAACCGAATAAATCGAGAAATTCTCGATTGTAAAGAAGTTAGCTAGCTCCGTAATCATCTCTCCAAACATAATAATGACAAGAAGGGAGATGCGCTCGATTAAATGGGGGAGATTTACCTGGTAATGCTTATCTTTACTAGGCAAGATAATTGGCATAATAAATGTTAGCAGAATACTAGCAAATAAGATAGAGACCCCAACGTAAATAGGAAGAAGAGCTGCTAGATAGACTCCTAAACTTCCTAGACCTGTTATCCATAGAAAACCTTTGATACTTTCCCGATTAGCATTATCGGTTGATTTTCTAAAAAATTCAACCAAATATTGTAAAAATAAGGTAAAGGTTAATGTACCAATAGCCCAACAGAGATAATGAAAATATTGTTGCCAATCAGGTCCAATTATATTGGCTATAAAGAGTAAAATTCCCATTTTGATAAACATGATTACTATGTTAAATAAAGAGTTCTTTCCATAGCGATTGGTATAATCGGTTTGAATCATCCAGGAATCGATGAGAAACAAAGTAGCAATGAAAAAATCAAGGAAAGAATTCCAAGTCAAAATACCGTTATGAAGATGGTCAATTAAAGTAGTTACTTTTGAAATTGCAAAAACAAAAACTAGGTCATAAAAAAGTTCTGAAAATTCTACACGTTTATGTTTAATAAGAGTTGTCATCTTAAGACCTTTCTATTTTAGAAGTACAATTTATTATAACAGAAAATGGTAATAAAAAAAAAGGGAGATGCTTAAATAACTTCATGTGACGCGAATGAACTGCGCCACAAAAGTTAGGTTTTTTCTGTCTAACTTTTGGGGTGCAGTTCAGAAGGGGTGTTTTTTCTATCGTTTTTTAGTGCTAAGACTACACAAAAAAGCCTTGATTCCAAGGCTTTTCCTGTTGTATGTAGATGCCCCCATGGATTTGGGAGACTATATCATCTTGAAAGTAATTAAAAAGTTGAAATATAAGTGATTTTAGGTATTTTCAATGTCATGATTTAAAAATGGGACAAAAGTGGGGCAAAAACCATACAGATTCTAAACTGTATGGTTCTTTTTTTATCTAACCAAGAAAGGTTAAAACTTATTAAAACAAATGCAATCAACTGTTGAAAACTTTTTAGTCCGTGTAATATAAAAACAAGTAAAAAGTTGAACTATAGGGAATATTGTGTCATAATAGGTAATAGATGAATAATTAATAGATTGGAAATAATGCTTTCTTACCTTAACAAGTTGAATTGGTTATACATTTTTTCGTCGCAATTGTGTCTATCTCTCGAGTTTAGCTAGTTTTTATAAGCTCTGGTTTCTAATCAATATAACAAATTTTAGAAGTGCATAAGACAAGATGGTGACATTACTACAGTCATTTCTAGTCACCATATGTTGCTGGCACAGGCTGTTTGTAGTGTTGGCTATTTACTAGTCAGTTTAATCGGAGTGTTTAATTTTTATTGTTGAAAGGTTTTTATATGGAAAAAATTCTATCTTTAGGTCTGACAGGTAAGAAATTACTTGCTCAGGGGTTCTTGTTTGTTCTGCTAGGTCTCATCTTGATGGTCACGGGGACTTGGTTGCCAGTAAAGGTTATTCGACTGGTTCTGTTTTTAGCTTGGATAGCAACGGTCTTAGATTTAGTATTACGTATTTTCAAAAAAAGTCAGTCAACGGACACCTTGGGAGTTGCACTGGTTAAATTGTTAGTGCTGGGATATTTGCTTGGCTCCAATCTTGCGACGGATGTGCCGATTTATATTTTGGCTCTTGTGATTGGAGTTTATCAGATTTTTCATGCTAGTATTAACCTTGTCACCTATGTTCTCTACCGCAAAAACAAAATTCGACCTCGTTTTCGTCTCTTACTAGATGGACTCGTACTAGTTTTTCTTGGTGGGACTAGTCTTTTGTCCTCTACAGGAAATTCTGTCTTTCAACTCTTTGTATTAGGGGCTTATTTTTTCCTTTATGGTGTGTCCAATATCCGTGATGGTTTCTTGTTTGAGGAGGAAATTGGGAAAAACCATCTCAAACGTCGTATTAGAATTAGCTTACCTATTGTCCTAGCCGCTCTCATCCCTGCAAGAACTTTAGCAAAAGTTAACAAATTTATGCTGGAAAATGCTGATGAGGAAGAAGATATCCATCTTGGAATAGTGAAGTCTGGTAAGACAGCGGAGCTTGAAATTTTTGTTCATACAGCTGAGACCTCTCTGTTTTCGGCAATTGGTCATGTGGATATCTGCTATCAAGGCCGTGTTATTTCTTATGGCAACTATGATCCGTCTTCTGAGACCTTATTTGGCATGGTAGGAGATGGTGTCTTATATTTCTGTGATCGTGACAAGTACATTGACCTATGTAAACGTGAGAGTCAAAAAACGCTTTTTGGTTATGGGATAGTTTTGACGCCTGAAATGGAAAAAGCAGTTCAGAAAAAGTTGGCTGAATTGAAACAACTGACGATTCCATGGGAGCCAAGTGCAGATAAAATCATGACAGGTGATGGTAAGGAAGACTACACCTACGCTTATAAAATCAGACATGAGACAGATGGGGAACTTTATAAATTTATCAAATCTAAGTTTAAATCCTACTTTGTCTTATCTACAAACTGTGTGCTCTTGGCTGATACCATAGTCGGTCAGGCTGGCACCGATATCCTCTCACCCAAAGGATTTATCGCTCCAGGAACTTACCAAGCCTACCTTAATCGAGAGTTTGAAAAACCAAATAGTATAGTCGTATCTAAACATGTTTATTAAGGAGAATTTATGAACTTAGTAAAAAAATACACCCCGTTAATACTTTTTATAGGGCTGGTTGCTCTTGTAATTCTGAATGCATCGAGCTTTATATCAGGAGCAATCTCTCTCTTTGATGTAATATCAACCTTGATTTATGGTGCTGTTATTGCTTTTGTGCTTAATGTTCCTATGAAAAAAATTGAACAGTACTTAGTTAAATTGAAGGTAAAGGCAGAGTTGCGTCGTCCGATTGCCATGGTACTTGTTTTCCTAGCTCTTATCTTAATCGTGATTGCTCTTTTGGTTTTGGTGCTGCCAACCCTAGCCCAGACTATTAGTCAGCTGGGAACAGTCCTTTCAACAGTCCTTACTCAACTTGGGAAATTGCTAGGCAGCTCGGAATTTGTAACCAAAGACATGTTGTCAACTATCGTATCAGGCATACAGGGACAATCTAGTTCTATTAGCCAAGCTTTGATAGGTTTTTTATCAGGTCTGACTAGTAATATCGGCAATATTTTTTCAAGTTTGATGAATGCCTTTTTGATTATAGTCTTCACCTTTTTATTTTTATCCAGTAAGGAACATTTGGCAGCGATGACGAGTCGACTTCTAAAAGTTTTTCTTCCAGAGAAGGTGGTGATAAAGTTGACTTACATTGGACAAGTAGCACTAGAGACTTATGACCAATTTTTGATGAGTCAGCTGATTGAAGCAGTTATCATAGGAGTTATGATAGCGGTTGGTTACAGCGTGTTTGGGATACCCTATGGAGTAATGACAGGTATCTTTGCAGGAGTGCTATCGTTCATTCCTTATGTAGGGCCTATGATTGCTTGTGTTGTGGGAGCGATTTTTATCTTCACAGTGAGTCCTACTCAAGCCTTACTTTCTCTTCTTCTATATCAAGTTATACAGCTGATTGAAGGAAACCTTATTTATCCAAAAGTTGTAGGTCAGTCTATTGGTTTACCAGCTATTTTCACGCTTGCGGCTGCTAGTATTGGAGGCAATCTCTTTGGCTTACTTGGGATGATATTCTTTACCCCCGTATTTGCTGTTATCTATCGACTGGTTAAAGAATTTGTCGTTGCAAAGGAAAATCAGGTAGATTAAGAAAAACTAAATTTAATAAGATATACTGAGAAGAGAGTGAGAGATTCTCTTCTCTTTTATTTTTAAATACTTTTCTACAAAAAGCTATTAGACGTTAAAAAAAGCCTTGGTTTCAAGGCTTATTTCTGTTGATTTAGATGTGCCCCCTGCAGGGCTCGAACCTGCGCCCCATAGCTTAAGAGTCTACTGCTCTACCAACTGAGCTAAGGAGGCAACAGAAAAAGCTGAGAATGTAACTTCCCAGCTATTTTAATATGCCCAAAATGGCAGCTAGATTATTTACGAAAGGCATCAAGGATATAGGTGAAACCAACAATTAAAAATGCAAAGGCAACGACATAAACGACAAAGACACTTGTAGCTACTGGATTGAACAAAATCACTAGACCTAGTAAAAATGCAAGCAACGCTATCCACATGATATGGTTGCCAATAATAGGGAAAATCAATCCCAGACGATTGCCTTTAAAGAAAGCTATAATGGCTTCTACAATTAACCAAATTCCTAAAATAGTTGGAATGACAACTGGCAGCGTCACAAAGCCATAGGCAACGAGGTAAAGAGCTAAGAGAAGATTAACAATCCCTTGGAAAAGATGAGCTGGTGAGCGAAGCTCTTTTGGTACAGAGAAATAGCCTAAAATAGCTGCTATAGAAGAAACCAGTAAACCAAATGCAATCCACCAGCTGTAAGCAACAAGATTAGCTACTGGGTTTGTAAATAGGAAAAGTCCTAAAAGGACAAAAACAACTCCTGCAAGGAATAGCAGTAAACGATTAGAAAATTTCATTTCAATACCCCCTATATAGTATAGTATAGTTTGATAATAAAAATATTATACACCTTTTTAGAGGAAATATCAATAAACAAAATGGAAAATTTGGAAGTTTCAGTCTGATTTATGAAAAGAAAATCAGTTTTTATTATTTTGAAAATAAAAAGAGAAGATAAAATTTGTCTTCTCTACATGAAAATATTGTATGGCATCAAAGCAAAAGTAACTGGCTTTACACTATTTGTAAAGATGTAATTTGATTCAAAAAGAAAAGATAGATTTAAAATGTGGGACAAATGATGGGGTAAATCAGTTATAGACAAGCAAAAAAAGCCTTGATTTACAAGGCTTTTTCCTGTTGTATTTAGATGCCCCCTACAGGGATCGAACCTGTGACCCACGGATTAAGAGTCCGCTGCTCTGCCAGCTGAGCTAAGGAGGCAAAGAAAAAAGCTGTATTGGTGCCGAAACTTCACGGTTTGTATTGAACCCGCGCAATTAAGCAGGTGGGCAACTCGCTCTAACTGAAGCTGTTTCCGTGTGAGACGGCCTACATGCTGTTAGAAGACTTTTGTTTCCCTAATAATACAAAAAATAGTCGGTCAACACTTAAGTGTGAAGTCGTACACCACAGCGTTTCTATGTTTATATAATACCACTTTTTCAAAAAAAATCAAGAGGAAAGTGCAATTTTTTGAAAAGGATTTCAGATTTTTCGCAAACGGTCGATAGCTTCCTTTCTTTGAGCCAAAGCCCGTTCATATTTACCAGTATCTTCTGCTTGGAAATAGTGATGATTACGAATTTTTTCTGGTAGATAGTCTTGCTTGACCCAATTTCCAGGATAGTTGTGTGGATAGAGATAGTCTTGGGCATTCCCTAGTTCCTTGCTTCCGCTGTAGTGTCCATCACGCAGGTGCCGCGGAATAGGCAAGTGCCCTGATGTTTTGAGGTCAGCAAGTGCCTTATACATAGCCACATAAGCTGAGTTGGATTTCGGAGAAAGGGCCAAATCAATCACGACATTGGCAATGAGAATGCGGGCTTCTGGGAAACCAATCTTTTGGGCGGCATCCAGAGCAGTAACGGTATGAATCTGGGCCTCAGGGTTGGCCAAACCGATATCTTCATAGGCGATAACGGTCAAGCGACGAGCGAGACTCGGCAGATCCCCAGCCTCAATCAAGCGGGCAGCATAGTGAAGACTGGCATCGACATCCGAACCACGGATGGATTTTTGCAGGGCTGAGAGGACATCATAGTGTCCATCCCCATCTTTGTCCATAGTAATATAACTCCGCTGCAGGCTATTTTCCATGATATCAAGAGTAATATGGCGGATGCCCTCGTCATTCTCAGGGGTAGAAAGAACAGCCAAGTCCAGTGAGTTAAAGGCAGAACGCAGGTCTCCGTTGGTAGAGGTCGCAATGAAATCCAGCGCATCCTCATCTAGTTCTACTGGAAAATCAAAACCACGTTCAGGGTTGTTTAGAGCTATCTGAAGAGCCTCTTTGACGTCTTGGTTAGACAGAGGTTCCAACTCAAAAATTTGAACACGGCTACGAATGGCAGGAGTGACAGAAAAGAAAGGATTTTCAGTCGTAGCACCAATCATGATGACTAGTCCACTTTCCAAGAGAGGCAAGAGGAAGTCTTGCTTGGTTTTATCTAGTCTATGAATCTCGTCTAGTAATAGGACGAGACCACCAGAGAATTTAGCCTCTTCCGCGATTTCTTGCAATCGCTTTTTACTATCCACCGTCGCATTAAAGGTCCGAAAGGCATACTTAGTAGTCCCAGCGATGGCAGAGGCAATACTGGTCTTGCCGATTCCTGGAGGGCCATAAAGAATCATGGAAGACAGGCGGTTGGCTTCCACCATGCGGCGGATGATTTTTCCTTGTCCGACCAGATGCTCCTGACCGATGACCTGGTCGATGGTTTTTGGGCGCATGCGAAGCGCGAGATTGTCTGGCATAGCAGTCCTTTCTAGCGTGGATTTTCTGATGTATATGTGGTAAGATGGTAGTATCTATTTTAGCATATTTCCGAGCAATCGGGGCGATTTAAGAGTCGCATAGAAAGAGGACAAAATGGCAACATACGGATTTTTAGATGTTTTAGAGGAAGAGTTGGAGAAGAACTTTCCCTTTGATTTTGAGATTAGTTGGGACAAGCGCAACCACGCGGTTGAAGTGAGTTTTCTATTGGAAGCGCAAAATGCTGCAGGTGTGGAGATGGTGGATGAAGATGGAGAGGTTTCATCAGAAGATATCCTCTTTGAAGAAGCAGTGCTTTTTTACAATCCTGCCAAATCAACCGTCAATGAGGAAGACTATTTGACTGTCATCCCTTACCTACCTAAAAAAGGTTTTTCTCGTGAATTTTTAGCTTATTTTGCTCTATTCCTTAAAGACACTGCCGAGATTGGACTAGATGCCCTCATGGACTTTTTGGAAGACCCAGAAGCAGAAGAATTTGTCATGGAATGGAACCAAGAAGTCTTTGAAGAAGGAAAAGTTGGCTTGGAAGAGGGAGAATTTTATCCTTATCCAAGATACTAGGGATTATGGGGAGAGTTTATGAAAAAAATTGTGACGTATTTGATTCAGACAGTGTCTGTTCTTGTGATGATGCTAGCTTTTGCTTGTGGAACAATCGCATTTGCAGAGTTGGGGTATTCCGCAGTTTTAGTTTTTACTTTTGGTTATGCATTCGCTCTTCTAAGCATGTATATAATCTTTATTCTTCATGAGCTTGGTCATGCATTTTGTGGTTATCTGACAGGCTATCGTCTGGTGGCTTTTGGATTAGGGAACTTTCTTTTAACCAAAAAGTCAGGAAGGCTTCATCTTAGTCGAACAGCAGTTATAAAAAATGTTGGTGCTCAGTATATTGGTTTAAAAGAGAATGAAAGTGATCAAAGAATCATCTTGATGCTTTCAGGAGGCTTGATAGTTCACCTTTGCTTGATATTATTGGCAACACTTTTTGGTTTTTTGACAACAAACTGGTATTTTGCAGGCACTTGGATTTGTCTAAATTTATCTCTTCTTCTATTCAATGCTCTGCCAGTTGGGATTACCGATGGAGCAAAAATTTGGGAATTACTACAACACCCTGAAAATACGAAATACGCCTACCTGATGTTGAGGCATTCTGCCCAGACCTTGCTAGCTCCTCAAGAATATGACTTGAAAGACTTTATCATGTCTGTTGATGAGGATGTGAGAGGGAGTTTTGCAGAAAGTGTTCAGACTCTTCAGGGATTGGTATTCATATTGGATGATAATATAGAGCTTGCAAAGCAACAGTTGCAGTCTGTGCTAGAGAAAACAGACAATCCAATGTCTAAAACTAGCTCTCAATTATACCTTCTTCAAGTTGCTCTGATGGAAGGAGATAATAAGAAAGCGGAAGAATATGCAAGTATTCGAGGGGTCAAATCCTTTTTATCTATAAAAACAGCAGATATGCAGGTCATTCAAGCTTGGTATCAATTTAAGGTAAAGAAAGATGTAGTTCAAACTCACAAGGCTATGAAGATTGCTAGACAGAAAATGAATAGTAGCCGGATGTTACGGGATGAGAAAAGCTATTATGAAAACTGGTTAGCCGAGCTGGAAAAGGAATTAACCGAAGGAGTCTAATATGGAAATAGAGATTTCTGATTTCACAGGTTGTAAGATTGCTTTGTTTTGTGGGGATAAGCTCTTGACTATCTTACGCGATGATAAGGAAAGCATTCCCTGGCCCAATATGTGGGAACTGCCTGGTGGTGGCCGTGAAGGGAATGAAAGTCCCTTTGAGTGCGTGGCGCGTGAAGTTTATGAAGAACTGGGAATTCATCTGACTGAAGATTGTCTGCTTTGGAGTAAGGTTTATCCAAGTATGCTTTTTGCGGATAAACAATCTGTATTTCTAGTCGGCAAGTTAACGCAAGAACAGTTTGACCAGATTGTATTTGGAGATGAGGGTCAGGGCTATCAGTTGATGAATATTGAAGAATTTCTTAGTTCCAGTCAAGTTGTACCTCAGTTGCAGGAGAGATTAAAAGATTATTTAAAAGTAAGTGATTAGAAAGGATGGTTCAGTTACATTTCTAAACTGAACCCGCCCTAAACACTATGCCAAAAAGATAAACTTCTCATAGACACAAGCGTCTTCAGAGAAGTTTCTATTTTGGCTTTGTGTTTTACGGGCTTGGTATCTTAATTATGGAAACGTGGCAAGAGTTGAAAGTTACAGTGAAGCGTGAGGGAGAGGAGCTAGTCTCTAATCTCTTGATTGAACTGGGAGCGCAAGGTGTTGCGATCGAAGACAGTATGGACTATGTGGGAAATGTGGATCGCTTCGGTGAGATTTTCCCAGAGGTTGAGCAGCAAGAAGAAATCGTTGTGACAGCCTACTACCCTGATACGGTTGATGTAGCAACGGTTGAGGCAGATTTGCAGGCTCGCCTAGCAGAATTAACAGATTTTATGGACTTGGGAGAGGTCAAAATGGGGACGACTGCCTTGGCTGAGGAAGACTGGGCAGACAACTGGAAGAAATACTATGAGCCAGCTCGTATTACTCATGATTTGACCATCGTGCCGTCTTGGACAGAATATGAGGCAACTGCTGGAGAAAAGATTATCAAGCTGGACCCTGGTATGGCCTTTGGTACTGGGACGCATCCAACTACTAAGATGAGCCTTTTTGCCTTGGAACAGGTCCTTCGTGGTGGTGAAACGGTGCTAGATGTGGGGACTGGTTCAGGTGTCCTTTCTATTGCCAGCTCTCTTCTTGGTGCCAAGGAAATCTTCGCCTACGACCTGGATGATGTGGCGGTTCGAGTTGCTCAGGAAAATATTGAGCTCAACCCTGGCATGGAAAATATCCATGTAGCGGCTGGAGATTTGCTTAAAGGCGTGGAGATTGAATCAGATGTTATCGTGGCAAACATTTTGGCGGATATCCTCATTCATCTGACGGATGATGCTTATCGCTTGGTTAAGGACGAAGGCTACCTCATCATGAGTGGGATTATCAAGGACAAGTGGGATATGGTGCGCGAGTCGGCTGAGTCAGCTGGATTTTTCCTTGAAACCCACATGATTCAAGGGGAATGGAATGCCTGTGTCTTTAAGAAAACCAAGGATATCTCTGGTGTGATTGGAGGCTAGCATGCAACAGTATTTTGTCAAAGGCAGTGCTATCTCTCCTGTCACCATCGAGGACAGGGAAACCAGCAAGCATATGTTTCAGGTTATGCGCCTGAAAGAAGATGATGAAGTGACCTTGGTCTTTGATGATGGAATTAAGCGCTTGGCGCGTGTGCTGGATGTGGAAGCCCGTCAGTTTGAGTTGGTCCAAGAATTGGCTGACAATGTGGAACTGCCAGTTCAAGTGACCATTGCATCTGGCTTTCCCAAGGGAGACAAGCTGGAGTTTATTACTCAAAAAGTAACCGAACTGGGTGCCAGTCAAATCTGGGCCTTTCCTGCCGATTGGTCAGTAGCCAAGTGGGATGGTAAGAAGTTGGGTAAAAAGGTCGAAAAACTAGAAAAAATTGCCCTTGGAGCAGCAGAACAAAGCAAGCGTAATGTTGTTCCAAGTATCAAGCTTTTCGAGAAAAAATCAGACTTTCTAGCTCAGCTTGACCAGTTTGACTCTATCGTAGTGGCTTATGAAGAGTCGGCCAAAGAAGGAGAAGCCGCTGCGCTCTTACAAGCGGTCTCTGGTCTTGAAAAGGGTGCCAAACTGCTCTTTATCTTTGGACCAGAAGGCGGTCTCTCACCTGCAGAAATCGAAAGTTTTGAAGCTAAGGGAGCAGTCTTGGCAGGACTTGGTCCTCGTATTTTGCGAGCAGAAACAGCACCACTTTACGCTTTATCAGCCCTTAGTGTTTTATTAGAATTAGAGAAATAAGAGGAAGAAAATGGAACAAAAACACCGTTCAGAATTTCCAGAGAAGGAACTTTGGGATTTAACAGCCCTATACCAAGACCGTGAGGATTTCTTGCGTGCAATCGAGAAGGCTCGCGAAGACATCAATCAATTTAGTCGTGATTACAAGGGCAATCTTCACACTTTTGAGGATTTCGAGAAGGCCTTTGCAGAATTGGAACAAATCTACATTCAGATGAGCCATATTGGAAACTATGGTTTTATGCCTCAGACGACAGACTATAGCAATGACGAATTTGCCAATATTGCCCAAGCTGGGATGGAATTCGAAACAGATGCCAGTGTAGCCTTGACCTTCTTTGACGATGCCTTGGTGGAAGCTGATGAGGAAGTCTTAGACCGTTTGGGTGAATTGCCTCACTTGACGGCAGCTATTCGTCAGGCCAAAATCAAAAAAGCCCACTATTTAGGGGCTGATGTGGAGAAGGCCTTGACCAATCTCGGTGAAGTTTTCTACAGTCCACAGGATATTTACACTAAGATGCGAGCTGGGGATTTCGAAATGGCTGACTTTGAAGCCCATGGCAAGACCTACAAAAACAGCTTTGTGACTTATGAGAATTTCTACCAAAACCATGAGGACGCTGAGGTTCGTGAGAAATCATTCCGTTCTTTCTCAGAAGGACTCCGTAAGCACCAGAATACAGCTGCAGCAGCCTATCTAGCTCAGGTTAAGTCTGAAAAACTCTTGGCTGATATGAAGGGATATGACTCTGTCTTTGATTATCTTCTGGCTGAACAAGAAGTGGACTGTGCTATGTTTGATCGTCAGATTGATCTCATCATGAAGGACTTTGCGCCAGTTGCTCAGAGATACCTCAAACATGTTGCCAAGGTGAATGGTCTTGAAAAGATGACCTTTGCAGACTGGAAATTGGACTTGGATAGCGCTCTTAATCCTCAAGTGACTATTGACGACGCCTATGATTTGGTCATGAAGTCAGTAGAACCTTTGGGGCAAGAATATTGTCAGGAGGTTGCTCGCTATCAAGAAGAGCGCTGGGTGGACTTTGCTGCCAATAGTGGCAAGGATTCTGGTGGCTATGCAGCGGACCCATATCGCGTGCATCCTTATGTTCTCATGAGCTGGACAGGCCGTTTGAGCGATGTCTATACCTTGATTCATGAAATTGGGCATTCTGGTCAATTCATCTTTTCAGATAATCACCAAAGCTACTTCAACGCCCATATGTCGACCTACTATGTTGAAGCACCGTCAACCTTCAATGAATTGCTTTTAAGTGATTACTTGGAGCACCAGTCTGACGACCCACGTCAAAAACGTTTCGCTCTGGCTCACCGCTTGACAGACACCTACTTCCATAACTTTATTACCCACCTTTTGGAAGCAGCCTTCCAGCGTAAGGTGTATACATTGATTGAAGAAGGAGAAACCTTTGGAGCAAGCAAACTCAATAGTATTATGAAGGAAGTCTTGACGGATTTCTGGGGAGATGCCATTGAGATTGATGATGATGCAGCTCTGACTTGGATGCGCCAAGCTCACTACTACATGGGCTTGTATAGCTACACTTACTCAGCAGGACTAGTCATCTCGACTGCGGGTTACCTTCATCTGAAACATTCAGAAACTGGAGCTGAAGATTGGCTTAACCTCCTCAAATCAGGTGGTAGCAAGACACCGCTTGAGTCAGCTATGATTATCGGAGCAGATATCTCTACAGATAAACCACTCCGTGATACCATCCAGTTCTTGTCAGACACGGTTGACCAGATTATCGCCTACAGTGCCCAGTTGGGAGAGTAAGGGAATAGAGAGGTTGTTCTAGAATGATGCTAGTGGGACTTTGGCTTTATTTGTAGTGATTGTCAAGAAAAGTGTTGAGGATCGTAATTGCAAAGCAGAATTAATAACGGAATCGGTATTACTAATCATCCTTTTTATTTTTTATATGACTGAATTTAGTTAAGAAATTGATGGGGAGCTGTATATTACAATTTATAGTTAAGTTGTTTTATGTAATTATAGATGTAAGGTATAGATTTATAAACAATTTTTAAGAATATCCTAATTCTTTAAAAATATAGAAAAGAGAACTGAGAGTAGAATTGAAAAATATAGAAATATATAGAAATATATGATAAAATATAAAATGTAAACGCTTAAAAAGAAAGGTTAGATTAATGAAAAAGGAACAAGTATTGCTTGGTTTGGGTTTGGCAACAGCAATGGCAACTGGTTTTACTAATCACGTAAAAGCAGATGAATCAATAAACGAAAAATCTAGCAAAGTTAATGCTACTCAAGTTGAAACAAAAAAGGCAGAAGTAACGGAATCGGACGTTAAAAATGCAGAAGTAAAACTAAATCAAGTAATTGATGAAGAAAAAAATGCTCAGAAAGTTGTTGATAAAATACAACAAGAGCATGCATCTGCTGTAACAAATAAGAACAAAGCAGATGATGCTTTGAAACAAGCCCAAGAATTTGCTAAACAAGCTAGTCCTGAAAAAATTAAAAATGCTGAAAAGGATCTTGTTGCTAAACAGACAACAGTTCGGAAGTCAGAAGAAAGATTGTCAGAAGCAAAACAAGATGAGAAACAAGCCCAAGCAAGTGTTGAGAAACAACAAGCAGTTGTTAATAAGGCAAAAGCTCAAGTTAACCAGCGAGTAGTTGATGTAAAAAAAGCACAAAACAAAGTAGCAGAAGTAGAGAAAGCTTTTGATTGGAATACACTACGCGAGCTTCAACAAGCAACTGGTAAATTGGATGCGAAAGTGAAGGCGGACCAAGATAAAGTAAATTCTCTAACTAATTCAGTATCAAAAGCAGAGCAAGAAAGAAAAGCGCTTGTAGAAAGAGGAAATAAGACACGTTCTAATCTTGAAAAGAGTTTAAAATCGGCTGGACCTGAATTTTTAACAGAAAAAGTAGAACGTCAATTAAAAGAAGATAAGGTAAGTGATGATAATTCTATGTCAACTCCATTATCTCCTAAATATTCATCTTGGATAGGTAAAGATGGTAAAAGATACTATGCTGTTTCAAATGAAAATGTCAACTTTAACGGAGAAAAAACTGAAACAATAATAGTAAACTCTAAAGATGATGTTGATAAACCTCATGTTGTAGATTATAAAAAAGTTTCTAGATATATAAGAGAGTATCTAGTAGAATTACGTCGTATAAATGGTATAGATATCCCCGTACCTGAGGTAACGGATAAAGCTTTGAAATGGGCAAAAGCCAGAACGGATGAAATGGCAAGAAATAATGAGTTGAGTCATGATACTGCTTTGAAAACAAGTGATTTTTCACTTAAGGGTGAAACAGAAAATGCTTCTCAAGGTTCTTTATCAGAAAAATCAACTTTAGATGAAAAACAAATTGCTTATGAAGAATTATTAGCTTACTTCCATGATTATAATAATGCAAGTAGTTATGGTACTGATAATCCAAATGAGGTGAATAGATATAATTACGGACATAGAATACCTTTATTAGCTGCCTCAGGGACTGGACTTGCTATGATGCAAACTAACGGTTATGGTATATTGACATTTGTATCTGATAATAATAGAGATGTTTATAATACTTTGCCATCTGTAGTTAGCCCATCTGAAAGAATAAGTTATAGTTATAATGGAGAGACTTATTATACTAATCCTTATAGCTCACATTTTTTAGCAAGAGCAGAAAATAAGGATGGAGATAAAAATCGCTCTGAATTTTACTTTAATGGGAAACGAGTAAAATTCTTGCCTAAAATAACCTTCCGTTATGTTTGGAATGAAATCACACATCCTAAAAATCCAGCTTATACAAAAGCTAAAGAGGATCTAGATAGTTTCAACCGAAAACAAAGAAACGAAGAAGCTTTAATGAGGGATAAACTTTCATCGCTAAACAAAAATCTTACAATTGCTAAAACAACATTGAATACAGATCAAAAAAATCTGGATAAAACTAAAAAACGTCTTTCAGATTTAACAAAACAAAATCAATCCAAGTTAAACGTTTTAAAATCTGCTAAATCTGAGTTGAGTAAACAACAAACTGCGTTAAATATTGCTAAATCTGAACTTTCGAAGCAAGAATCTCAATTAAATCGATTGAAAGTAATCAAAAATAATAAATCTCATGCTAGTAAGAATGCGGAACAGTCATTAGTTAATGCTAAAAACGATTTGTTGAAAGCTCAACAATATGTTCTTGTCCTCAAAAATGCTCCAAGAAAACTCGATGAAGCTAAAAAAAGTTTGATGATCGCTAAACAGAAGCTTGAGGAATCTAAAAAAGCACTTGAAAATTCAAATGCTAAATTAAAAAATGCAAAAGTTAAAAAGGAAGCTGCTAAGAAAGAATACATCAAAGCATCTGAAGCCTATAAGTTAAAAGTAAGACTTGCTTCAACAGGAAGTTGGATTCAATCATCTGGTCGTTGGTGGTATAGACATAACAATGGTTCCTATACATCCAATGGATGGGAACTAATCAATGGGAAATGGTATCATTTTGATCGCTCGGGTTGGATGCAGACTGGATGGGTTCAATCAGGTAGTTCGTGGTATTATCTCAGTGGTTCAGGGGATATGCAAACAGGATGGGTCAAATCAAGTGGCTCATGGTACTATTTGAATAGCTCAGGCTCTATGCAAACAGGATGGTTCACTGTTTCAGGGAAATGGTATTATGCTTACAGTTCTGGCGCTTTAGCAGTCAATACAACTACCCCTGATGGATATCATGTCAATTACAATGGGGAATGGATTAAATAGAGAGTTCTGTGCTATTTAAAAAGATTCATACAAACTCTCATTTTATTCAGTATAGTATAACCATCAAATATAGAGATTTATAACTAATTGCAATACATTAAAAATATAAAAATTTGAAAACAATATTGCAATATACATGAAATTTCCAATCAATTTTCTTGAAACCCTTTCCTTCTTTTGATAGACTAGTATCTAGTTTTTGAAAAAAGGAGAAAGAAAATGAAAAAATTTGTTGCTGAGTTAATCGGTACGTTCATGCTTGTGTTCGTTGGGACTGGAGCTGTTGTTTTTGGAAATGGTCTTGATGGCCTTGGACACCTAGGGATTGCCTTTGCCTTTGGTTTAGCCATCGTGGTGGCAGCCTACTCAATCGGAACTGTTTCAGGTGCTCACTTGAATCCAGCGGTTTCGATCGCTATGTTTGTAAACAAACGTTTGTCATCTTCAGAACTTGTCAACTACATCCTTGGGCAAGTAGTTGGAGCTTTCATCGCTTCTGGTGCTGTCTTCTTCCTCTTGGCAAATTCAGGGATGTCAACTGCTAGTCTTGGTGAAAATGCCTTGGCAAACGGAGTCACTGTCTTTGGTGGTTTCTTGTTTGAAGTCATCGCAACTTTCTTGTTTGTCTTGGTTATCATGACTGTGACATCAGCAAGCAAGGGCAATGGAGCGATTGCTGGTTTGGTAATCGGTTTGTCATTGATGGCGATGATTCTTGTGGGCTTGAACATTACTGGGCTTTCAGTAAATCCAGCCCGTAGCTTGGCACCAGCTGTTTTGGTAGGTGGCGCATCTCTTAAACAAGTTTGGATTTTCATCCTTGCACCAATCGTTGGTGGAGTTCTTGCAGCCCTTGTTGCTAAAAACTTCCTTGGAACAGAAGAATAATTGAAACTTAAAAAGCCTTGCTCCTCATTTTGAGGAACAGGGCTTTTTCGTATGATACTCTTCGAAAATCTCTTCAAACCACGTCAGCTTCCATCTGCAACCTCAAAATAGTATTTTGAGCTGACTTCGTCAGTCTTATCTACAACCTCAAAGCAGTGCTTTTAGTAACCTGCGGCTAGCTTCTTAGTTTGCTCTTTGATTTTCATTGAGTATGAGTTTAACGGTTGTCAATTTTCTCTGGATAAAGGTCGTGTTGGAAGAGGCGTTGTTCTGCCAAGCCTTCATACTTAGTTCCTGGCTTACCGTAGTTGTAGTAGGGATCAATTGAGATGCCACCGCGCGGTGTGAATTTTCCCCAAACCTCCAAATAGCGAGGGTCTAACAAGTTGACCAAGTCTTTCCCGATGGTGTTGATACAGTTTTCGTGGAAATCTCCGTGATTTCGGTAGCTAAAGAGGTAGAGTTTGAGGGATTTTGACTCGACACAGAGCTTGTCAGGAATGTAGGAAATATAAATCGTCGCAAAGTCTGGCTGAGCAGTGATTGGGCAAAGTGAGGTAAATTCAGGACAGTTAAATTTGATGAAATAGTCATTTTCCACATGACGATTATCAAAAGATTCGAGGACCTCTGGTTGATATTCGAAAATGTAGTTGGTTTCTTTGTTGCCTAGTAGGCTTAAGTTTTTCATTTCTTCTTGTTGTGACATGATTTTTTCTTTCTAATCTTAAACACCACGTTGATTATCGTAGAGGAGGGTATGGAGTTGAGGAAGGACGCGGACATTGCCCCAGCTATCGTCAGCAGCGACACGTTCCCAGAGTTCTTTGAGGCGGTCCAGTTGGTCTTGGACAATATTTCCTGTAGCCTTGGGCTCAGGATTTCCAGCCGATAAGAAGAGAACATCTGGTTGGTAGCGCTCTTGAATGCCTTTGGCAAAGGCCAAATCAGCATCATCAAAGACTGGAATTTTAAAGGTGACCTTGTCTGAATCTAGTTGGGAAACGACAAAATCCAAGGTCTCAAAGTTGACTTCCATCTTGGATGAAGGAGGTTTGGGACTCAGAGTGACTTGGTCGATGTCTTTCAACCAATTTTGCCAGCGGGAGCCTTGGGTTTCAACAGCCAGAGTGACACCACGTTCCTTGAGTTTAGTGACCAATTCAGCCATGTTGGCTGCTAGGATAGCAGGATTTCCCCCAGATAGGGTTACATAGTCGTAGCTCCCTAATTTATCCAACTCAGCAATGACCTCGTCAGCTGTCATGCGAGTTGGTTTTTCAGAACCATCCCAAGTAAAGGCAGAATCGCACCAGTCGCAGTGGTAGTCGCAACCAGCAGTGCGGACAAACATGGTTTTCTGCCCGATTGCACGGCCTTCGCCTTGAAAGGTTGGGCCAAAAATTTCCAGAACTGGTAGTTTGAGGACACGTTCCCTAGTCATCTAACCACTCCCGTCTAAACTCCGCAAAGGCAGTCGGAGTCTCATAGAGGCGAACGTATTCCAAACGAAGACCACGCTCATCAGGTAACTCTTGACTCATGGTTTGGAAAATCCAGTAAACCATATTTTCAGCAGTCGTGTTCATATAGGGAAGAGTTTCGTTTAGATAGCGATGATCCAAGTGGGGCTCTAAGTAGTTCTTGTATATAGCTTTGATGTCTCCAAAATCGTAGGTCATGCCACGTTCATCTAAAAATCCACTGACAGCAATCTGCAAATGATAGGTGTGGCCGTGCAGGGATTTGCATTTTCCCTCATAGTGAAAGAGGTGGTGGGCAGCGTCGAAAGTAAACTCTTTTGATACCAAGGTTCTGTGAGGATTGTAGACAAGCGACTCCCCAGTTTCCTGTTTGATTTCTTTAGGTGCAAAAAACATTAGGCCTCTCCTTTCTGTGAGAGATAAACATCTAGACCATGCTGACGTAGGTGGCAGGCTGGGCAATCTCCACAGCCACTCCCGATAATTCCGTTGTAGCAGGTTAAGGTCTTTTCACGAACATAGTCAAAGGCACCGAGTTGGTCGGCTAATTCCCAAGTTTCAGCCTTGTCTAGCCACATGAGAGGTGTTTGGATAACAAAGTCGTATTCCATAGCAAGGTTGAGGGTAACATTAAGAGATTTGACAAAGACATCCCGACAATCAGGGTAGCCTGAGAAGTCTGTTTCGCAGACACCTGTCACGATATCTTTCATGCCCCGTTGTTTGGCAAGAACTGCCGCAAAGGATAGAAAGAGGTGGTTGCGACCGTCAACAAAGGTATTGGGAACCTCTCCCTCTTTTTGCTCAATCTCCAGATCAGAAGTCAAGGCATTTTCAGTGATTTGCCCCAGCAGAGACATATCTAGGATATGATGACGAATCCCCTGTTCCTTGGCGATTTCTCTAGCGACTTGAATTTCGAGATGATGGCGTTGGCCGTAGGCAAAGGTGACGGCTTCGACCGTTTCATAGTGTTCTTTAGCCCAAAAGAGGCAGGTTGTAGAATCTTGACCGCCACTAAAGACGACCAAGGCTGATTGACGTTTCATAGTACTCCTTCCGAAATGAGAAATGTTCAGAGCACGCAAAAAGCTCCCTTGAGGGAGCTAAAAAATACCAAGTAGAGGTTTTTTTTAGCGATGGCATGTCCCAAACATCGTAATATTCTACATACAGTCTAGCATATTTTTTGAAAAATGGCAAAGGGCAAGAAAAAAGAGACCAGAGCAAGTACTTGGTCTCTAATGTGATTAGCTCAATTCAGCAACAATGGCCTTGATTTGTTCTGCTGTGTGAACACCAGCAACTTGTTTGACTACTTGGCCGTCTTTTTTGAAGAGAAGGGTTGGGATAGACATGATTCCAAAAGCACGAGCTGTGTTTGGATTTTCATCAACGTCCATTTTAACGATTTTCAAGACATCTTCTGAAAGTTCTTCAGATAATTTGTCCAAGATTGGACCTTGCATACGACATGGACCACACCAAGTTGCCCAGAAGTCTACCAAGACCAAACCGTCTTTTGTTTCTTGTTCGAATGTTGCATCTGTAATTGCTTTTGCCATTGTATTTCTCCTTTTTTAGTTATATTGGCTTAAATCTTGTTTCTTGAGATAGAAGAAGATATCTCCGTAAGTTCCATGGTAGTCCAAATCATGACCGTTGTAAGTCAATTTTTGAACAGGGTAGTAGTCTGCGACGCCGATAAGACAAGCTTGTTGTGAACGATCAAAGTCTTCATAAGATTCGAACGTTACAGTTCTTTCGTTCTTGCTGGCATCTAGATAGGTAATTTCAATCATTTTAAAAACTCCTTTGTTTAATGATGACTTTATTTTACTCCTTGTAAAATAGAATGTCAAGAAAAATGATTGCGCACGCAACTTTTTTTAAAAAAATCATCTTAAATCAAGAAATCCAAACCAGTTTCCAAGCTTTCTTCGACAGCCTTTTGTAGTGTGGCTAGTGTTTTTTGCCCATCACTTGTCAGGCAGATAAAGCTAGAGCGTCTATCTTGATCACAACACATGCGACTAAGCAGACCGCAATTTTTAGCTTCCAAGCGAGCCACCATCCGAGAAACAGCGCTCGGGCTCAGATGAAGCTTATCTGGTAGGTCAATCTGGCGTAGAGATTTTTCTTGGGCCAAGTCCAGGTAGTAGAGGAGGTAGAACTCTTTCAAGGTTAGACTTTGCTCGCTCTGCTGGGCAATAGTCTCTTCCAAGAGACTTTCAATTTCTTTTTGACGCCGATTGAAGTCAAACCATTTTTCCAAATAGGTCATAGTATCTCCTTTCTTTTTAGAGTTATAAATAGAAGAATGTCCATTCACGGACAGTCTCTGCATCACAAGATGATTGCGCATGCAATAATTATACTACTTTTCAAAAGAGCTGGCAAGAAGGATGCTGGCATCTTTTATCCTAAATCATGCCTGTTTTCACAAGTCTTTAATTGTCTGTATTCGCTTTTCTCCCTATTTTTATTAATTTTTGCGCATTTCCTTGAAATTTTCTGAAAAAAGAGTAAACTGGTATGCAAGAAGTCTATTTCGTGGAGTTTAGGATGAAATTATATGTTCAATTAATGATTCTCTTTGTGATTTCTCTAATCGGAGAGGGGATCTCTAGTTTCTTTCATTTGCCCATCCCAGGCAGTATTATCGGGTTAATTATTCTCTTTCTAGCCCTACAATTCAAGTGGCTGAGAACTAGGCATGTTAACATGGTGGGGAATTTCTTGCTGGCCAATATGACCATTCTCTTTTTGCCGCCAGCAGTGGGAATCATGGAGAAGTTTGATGTGATTGCTCCCTATCTTTTGCCCATTGTTTTGATTGTCTTTTTTGCAGCAGTCATCAATATTATCCTCATAGCCTTGGTAGTTCAGTTTATCAAGAGACGGTTTGAGGGAGATTATGAGAAAGGAGATGCCAAATGAGTGAATTTGTTTCCAATCCCCTGTTTGGGCTTGCCCTGTCTATCCTAGCTTATCTAATGGGAATGCTGATTTACAGACGTTTTCCCCATCCATTGACAACGCCCTTGCTTTTGTCAGCTGTTTTCATTATCATCTTTCTAAAAGTGACGGGGATTTCTTACCAAGATTACTACCAAGGTGGGGTTTATCTGAACAACTTGATTGTCCCATCGACCGTGGCTCTAGGGATTCCGCTTTATAAGAGTTTTCACTTGATGAAGCACCATGCTCGGAGTATTCTTTTTGGAAGTCTGTTAGCCGTAGTTGTCAATACCTCTTTCACAGCCCTTGTGGCTAAGATTTTTGGCATGGACTTTTTCTTAGCCATTTCTCTCTTTCCTAAGTCAGTGACAACCGCCATGGCAGTAGGAATTACAGAAAAATTGCAAGGTTTGACGACTGTGACCTTGGTGGTTGTAGTGGCAACTGGGATTTTAACCAGTGTTATTGGCCCAACCCTTTTGAAGTTATTGAAAATTGACGACCCAGTAGCTGTTGGTCTTTCCCTTGGAGGAACAGGTCACGCAGTCGGAACAGGAACAGCCTTTCGATACGGTTCTGTAGCAGGAGCCATGGGTGGCTTGGCTATCGGTGTCACCGGTATTCTCTATGTCTTTGTCAGCCCTATTGTAGCCAGTTTGATATTGAGTTAGTACTCTTCGAAAATCTCTTCAAACCACGTCAGCGTCGCCTTACCGTATATATGTGACTGAGTTCGTCAGTCTTATCTACAACCTCAAAACAGTGTTTTGAGCAGCCTGCAGCTAGCTTCCTAGTTTGCTCTTTTATTTTCATTGAGTATAAATTTTGTGGGGATACACAATTAAATGACAATGTCGTAATGTAACAGATTAAAACAAAAAGCGAACAAAACAGAATTTGTTGTTTCGATTCGCTTTTTGTATTATTATCTAGATTTTTCTTGCAGCTTTGATAACATTTAGTCTGAGCAGGTACACTAATAGCTGATGGAATAAAATGTGTACTTTAGATTATTTCCAAGCGCCACTGGCATCTACATAGTAACCATCAGGTGTGTAGGTATTGTGAAGCATCTTACCAGTTGAATCAAGATAGTACCATTGACCGCCATCTTTGACCCAACCAGTCGCCATAGCACCTGAGTCTTTTAGGTAGTACCAAGAGCCGCTATCTTTCACCCAGCCTGTTGCCATTGAACCTGAATTGTTTAGGTAATACCAAGAGCCACCATCTTTAAGCCAACCTGTTGCCATTGAACCTGAGTCTTTTAGGTAATACCAAGAGCCGTTATCATATAACCAATCAGCTGAAATCATAGCTCCTGATGATTTAAAGGCATACCAGCTACCACCTTGGTATAGCCATGTTTGATTAAACATAACTCCTTTATCATTCATAAAGTACCAAGTTCCCTTGTCCTTAACCCAATCGTTCTGCACTAATTGGCCTTGTTTTTGATAGTACCACTTTTCACTGTAATTCTTTTTTAGCCAGCTTTCTGCTTTTACAATCGGATAAAGTATTTTGAAGGCTCCTGCCCCCCTGTAGGAATGACTGATAACTCCTGGTTTTTGAAGTTTCAATTCTTCATAGTCGTCTGCCCAAGCAAATACTTTTTGACCATTGATAGTCTCTGGTAAGATAGCAGTGTAGGTCTTGGTTTGATAGTCCCATTTTGCATCAAGGTAGGTGTATTGATCATTTGATTCGTCAATACGGAAGTAACCACTCTTTCCACCGTCATTATATACATCATCTACTACTTTAGTGGACCATGTCTTTACTTCATTTCCGCTCTTGGCTTCTACCTTGATATCTCCTCTATAGCCATAAGGTACATAGAAATTAAGGTAACGCCCCTCTGTACCGACCATAGACTTGTCCTTTTCTTGACCTAGGAAATTGACAGTCTGATCTTGACCATTGAGACTGACCGTCCACTCGATTTTCTCAGTTTTTGGTAAATCCAAGACTTTGATATCCACTTCATGGCCATTGTTAAATCGAAGAATTTTGCCATCTTGATACTTAACGCCTCCCTTAATAACCCACTCTTCTTCAAGATCGAAGGCCTTTCCCGAATGAGGGAAAGCTAGTAAAGCTAGACCAGCTAGAGACAAACCAAATAATGTGATTTTTTTTGATACTTTCATTTTCTTAACTCCTTATTTTTGGAATAAAACAAATTGACTGTTTTTTGGATAAACTGATACATGTTGCTCTTCGTGAATTTGTGATGCATCTTCAAGGACTAGAGGATAAGAGTATTGATACAGTTCCTCTAAAGTGATTTTTCCGTTAGTATTGGTGTCTGCCATAGGCGAAATCATTCTATTTTGAAGTGGATCCCAACCTGTACCCATTGCCCAGTATCTGGTGGCAAGACTACCTACTCCGACTAAACTATACGATTTTTCACCTTTCCAAGAGGCACATAGTACGAGGAATTTAGAATCAAGCATTTCACCATTCTTGCTTGCTACATCTCCTGTTGAGAAACCTGCCAAAAATGCTTGTTCATCAAATCTTTCTTCAGACTTGGAGGCAACCTTTTTGTCTGGCTTACCTACATCTATAATTGTTCCTGAATAGCAACAATCCAGCATAACCACAAACTTACCTTTATATTGTTTCAGTAGAGATGCCAATTCCCAGCCTGAGAATGTCTGACCATCGCTACCAATGGCTATCGTCCCATCTTCTCCTCCATGACAGGTAAGGTAAAGATAGTTCACATCGCTTTCGTTAGAAGATTTGAAAAGCTCTTCCATTTTTGCAATAATCTCGGACTTAGTTTTATCTGGGAATCGAACAACTTCGCTAAAGTCTTGGTTATTAAATACCTTTTCCATAGCATTAACATCTTCGATAGGCACTGCTCTCGTTGATGTTTCACCAAGAACTAAAGCCCGACGATTAATCGTTTGTCTTTCTCCACTAGTAGCAAAGAAATAGGTATCGTCTCCGATATTGTGCCGACCTGTCTTCATCCAACCCTTACTATCAAAATAGTACAGGGTTTCATTGATGTTTTCCATCCGTTTCTAGTGTAAGAACCGTTAGAATGTTTATACCACCAACAACCATTAGAGTGACTATAAGCCTTGAGAAAGATAGATTCTTGAGCAGAAACTGGACTATTTACTGCTAGTGTTGACACTGGGCTAAGTAAAGAAACTGTTGACAATAACATTTTTTTTCATGATATGATTGTCCTTTCTTTTTTATTTTTGATATAATCATATCATAAATGAAAAAACAGGTTTTATTTTTTGCAGAAATGGAAGAGGAATAGTATGGAAAATTTTGGAGCAGTTTTAAAGGATATTCGTATTTCAAAAAATTTTCGTCTTAAAGATTTAGCTTGTGATAAGATTAGTGAGTCAACCATTTCTCGTTTCGAAAATGGCATTACAAAATTATCTATTGATCATTTTTACATGTTATTAAATCGTCTTGGAATATCATTTTCGGAATTTGAAGAATTAGTTCATTGCTATTATTCCAAAAAAGAATGTTTTTTTGAAGAATTAGAACATGCTGTGAACTCTTCAGATATATTTCTACTTCAAGAATTAGTGGATAAAATAGAGTTAAAACAAAAGCAGGGGAAAAGTTTATGCAATTTTCACATAAAATTGATTGCTGAACAACAGATTAATCGGCTTGCAAATCTTCCTTATAATACATCTAAATGCAATGAGATAATCAAGTATTTGCTTTCGGTAGATACTTGGATGGAGTATGAACTAAAAATTTTTTATAATTCGGTGTTTTTTATGAACACTAAAACCATAAGTTTACTATATAGAGTGGTAATCAAGAAAACACGACATTTTTTAAAAACAGATATGGGAACACATAGAGTAATTCCTGTATATTTATTTAATTTAGAATTATTATTAAAAAATAATTTGTTAGATAGCGCTCAATTTTTTATAGATGATTTAGAAAATTTACTTACCAGACAAGGATATTATTTTGAAAAGAATTATTTGCTTTTTTTAAAAGGTATTTATCTCATAAAAACGAATCAAGTAGAGTTAGGTAAAAAAGAATGTTCCAAAGCTTTGAGAATATGTAAGGAATATAATGATAGTGACACAATAGAGAAATTAAACAAGACCTTTAAATCAGATTTTGTTATTTATACTCAATGAAAATCAAAGAGCAAACTAGGAAGCTAGCCGCAGGTTGCTCAAAACAGTGTTTTGAGGTTGTAGATAGAACTGACGAAGTCAGTAACATATATACGGCAAGGTGAAGCTGACGTAGTTTAAATTTGATTTTCGAAGAGTATTAATTGGTTAGAATGATCCGTCTGTAAGATAAAGTTAGACAGAAAATGAGATAAAAGAAAAAGGATAGCCTCTCTGCGATGAGATGTTATCCTTTTTGATTATGAAACTATTGCAAATTAACCTTGTTTCTCAAGATGTAGTAGGTTCCGAGGTAAAAGATAGCTATGAAAATGAGTTCTTCAACAATGCCTATGCTTGCTCCCATATAGAAATTATCATTAAATCCTGCAAGTGAATTGATATAGAAGTTAGTACTGGTATTGAAGAAGACTTCTATAATTCCAATGACGATTTGGATACCAATGTAGGCTGCAACAGCGAGTGCTGTACGGTATTCATTGAATAGTTGTCCAATGGAAATGGCCAAGTAGATGCAGAGGATTCCAGAAATGGTATTTAGTAGGAAGGATAAGACAGTAAGACTAAAGCCGGTAAAATGTTCTCCCACAAATGAGAGAAGAGTAGAAAGTTGAACTTCATCAGAATTTGTTGACAATAAGATAATATAGACACATAGGAGTAAGACAGCAGTGCTAATCAACGACCAGATAAAGGCACCGATTAGTTTGGCTGTGATGATATGGTGTTCAGAAACTGGCAAGGTTAAAGTCAGATAGCCTTGTCGGTCATAGACACTTCCTTTGAATCGTTTAATAATCAAGAAGATAGTTGAAATCACAAGTGTAACCATCAAACCACCAAAGACAGTAGATAGAAAAACAAGTAGAACAGATAGATTTTTTTCAGGTAATTTTATTAAGGATTGTGTCTGAATTCCAATAAGAACAGAGAGGAAGAGAACAGCAGCGTAGAGGGCTAAATACCACTTGTTAACATTTTTAAATTCGTAGCGAACTAAATTCCAAAACATAATAATCTCCTTTGCTTAGGCCTTAAATTCCTGACGGAAGAGTTGGTCAATGGATTCACCTGACTCATAGCGAATATCATCTACATTTCCTTGACGGACGACTTTTCCGTCTTTGAGGAAGACAATTTCATCCAAGATTGGTTCGATATCAGAAATCAAGTGGGTAGAAATCAAAACGGTAGAAGTTGGGGAGTAGTTGTTGATGATGGTATTGAGGATATACTCACGGGCAGCAGGGTCAACCCCTCCAATGGGTTCATCCAGAACGTATAGACGGGCATCACGGCTCATAACCAAAATCAGTTGTACCTTTTCCTTATTCCCTTTTGATAGTTTCTTGAGACGACTATTTTCATCAATACCTAGGTCAGCAAGTAGATGATGGGCGCGTTCAAGATTGAAATCTTTATAGAAGGTCTTGAAGTAGGTTAGGGCTTCTTTGACCTTCATTTGTTCATTGAGATAGGTCGTATCAGGCAAATAAGCCACGATAGCCTTGGTTGCTGGGCTTGGGTCCATGTCGTTGATAAGGACACGTCCTTGATCTGGTTGCAAGAGGCCATTGATTAGTTTAATCAAGGTTGTTTTTCCTGAGCCGTTTGGCCCAAGAAGACCGACAATTTTTCCAGCTGGGATGTCAAGGGAAACATTTTCAAGGGCTGGGGTTGCTCCATAAGATTTGGATACATTTTCAAATGCTAGTAATGACATAGGCTTAAACTCCTTTAATATAATCACTGACTACGCCTGGTAGTTCTTCTTTTTCATAGCCAAAATGGGTCATGGAGGAAACGAAGTGTTCCAATTCTTCTTCCGATAATTGTTTGCGTGATTGGGCGATTAGCTTCTTATCCTCAGTCACAAATCGTCCAGTTGTTCGCTTGCTGTAGACAAATCCTTCTCGTTCAAGGTCTGACAAGGCTCTTTGGATGGTGTTTGGATTGACACCAGCCTCGCTAGCCAGCTCTCTCACGGTTGGAAGTTGCTGATTGGGTTCCAGTGTATGGGAAACAATCTGAAGCTTGATTTTCTCCATAATCTGTAAATAGATGGGTTTTTTGTTGTCAAATGTCCAGGACATCTTGGTCTCCTTTTTTTATCCTTTTGTCTTAATTAAATAATACAACAAAATAAAAAACTTGTCAAGCAAAAAAGAAGAATTGTTTTGGGAATCGTTTAAAAAATGGTATAATGAAAAGAAAACGATAAGGAGGGAAAGGATGCGTTGTCCAAAATGTGGGGCTACCAAGTCAAGTGTTATCGATAGTCGCCAAGCAGAAGAAGGGAATACCATTCGTAGAAGACGTGAGTGCGATGAATGCCAGCACCGTTTTACAACCTACGAACGAGTAGAAGAAAGAACCTTAGTGGTTGTTAAAAAAGATGGCACACGGGAACAATTCTCCAGAGATAAAATCTTTAATGGGATTATCCGCTCAGCCCAGAAACGTCCTGTGTCAAGTGATGAAATCAACATGGTAGTCAATCGTATCGAACAGAAACTCCGTGGTCGAAATGAAAATGAAATTCAAAGTGAGGACATTGGTTCACTCGTCATGGAGGAGTTGGCTGAGTTGGATGAGATTACCTATGTACGTTTTGCCAGTGTCTATCGTAGTTTTAAGGATGTCAGTGAGTTAGAGAGCTTGCTCCAACAAATCACCCAGTCCTCTAAAAAGAAAAAGGAAAGATAAATGAAGCCAATTGACCGTTTTTCTTATCTAAAGAATAATCGGGTGTCGCAAGATACCTCATCTCTGGTACAGTGCTACCTCCCGATTATCGGTCAGGAGGCACTGAGCCTTTATCTTTATACAATCAGTTTTTGGGATAATGGTAGAAAAGAGTATCTTTTTTCAAGTATCCTCAATCATCTCAACTTTGGGATGGATAGACTGATAAAATCATTGAAAATCTTATCTGCTTTTAATCTCTTAACCCTCTATCAAAAGGGAGACGTTTATCAGCTAGCCCTCCATACTCCACTTTCGAGTCAGGACTTCTTGGAACATCCTGTTTATCGCAGACTTTTGGAGAAAAAGATTGGCGATGCAGCTGTGGAGGATTTAAAAGTTGAAAGTGCTGAGGGAGAAGAAATACCTGTCTCACTCAATCAAGTCTTTCCAGACTTGGCAGAACTAGGAAGTCAAGAAGACCTTGGTATCAAGAAGAAAGTGGCCAACGATTTTGACTTGGACCATTTTCGTCAGCTTATGGCTCGAGATGGACTTCGCTTTGCGGATGAGCAGTCCGATGTCTTGAACCTCTTTGCCATTGCTGAGGATAAGAAATGGACTTGGTTTGAAACCTATCAACTGGCCAAGTCAACAGCTGTTTCCCAGGTTATTTCAACCAAACGCATGCGGGAAAAAATTGCTCAAAAACCGATTTCCTCTGACTTTAGTCCTAAGGAAGCAACCATTATCAAGGAAGCCAAAAGTAAAACTGCCCTGCGGTTCTTGGCAGAAATCAAGCAAACACGCAAGGGGACCATTACCCAAACAGAAAGAGAACTCTTGCAACAAATGGCTGGCTTGGGCTTGCTGGATGAAGTCATCAATATTATTCTCTTATTGACCTTTAATAAGGTGGATTCGGCAAATATCAATGAGAAATATGCCATGAAAGTAGCCAATGACTATGCCTATCAAAAGATACATTCGGCAGAAGAGGCAGTCTTGCGAATTCGTGAGCGTGGTCAGAAGAGCCAGGCTCAAAAAAGTAGTAAACCCAGCCCTGCTAAGTCCAATGTGCCCAAGTGGAGCAATCCAGATTATAAGAATGAAACCAGCGAAGAAACTCGTCTGGAATTAGAACGTAAGAAACAAGAACTATTAGCTCGATTAGAAAAAGGAGGAGATTAGATGGAAAGTGTCGGAGACGTACTCAAACGTCAACCTAGCCGTTTTCACTATCAAGATTTGGTCCAGAAAATCATGAAGGACCCTGATGTTGCGGCCTTTATCCAGCAAGAATCCCTGACTCCAGAGGAATTAAATCGCAGTATCTCCAAGTTTAATCAGTACATCACCGAGCGTGACAAGTTTCTTCGTGGTGATACGGATTATATTGCCAAAGGCTACAAGCCTATTTTGGTCATGAATCATGGCTATGCGGATGTTTCTTATGAAGAAACTCCTGAACTAATCGCGGCGGAAAAAGAAGCGGCTATTAAGAACCGTCTCAAGTTAATTAATCTGCCAGCCAGTCTCAAGAAAGCTAGTTTGGCTCAAGTAGACTTGGATGATTTGGGGCGCTTGCCAGTTTTTGAAAATCTATTAGCCTTCGTGGAGCAATATCCAGCTATTCAAAAAGGTCTTTACTTATATGGAGACTTTGGTGTGGGTAAAAGTTTCATGGTGGCTGCCTTAGCCCATGATTTATCAGAAAAACGTGGTGTTTCATCCACTCTCCTCCACTATCCTAGCTTTGTCATTGATGCCAAAAATGCCATCAGTGATGGCAATGTTAAGACCTTGGTGGATGAGATTAAACTGGCTGAAGTCCTGATTTTAGATGATATTGGTGCCGAGCAATCAACGCCTTGGGTGCGTGACGAAATCCTGCAGGTCATTCTCCAATATCGGATGCAGGAAGATTTACCAACCTTTTTCACCTCTAACTTCAACTTTGAAGATTTGGAGAAGCATTTCGCTAAAGGGAAAAATGGAAATGACGAAACCTGGGAAGCCAGACGGGTCATGGAACGCATTCGTTATTTGGCTGAGGAGACTCGTTTAGAAGGAGTGAACCGTCGATGACAGAAACAATTAAATTAATGAAGGCTCACACTTCAGTGCGAAGATTTAAGGAGCAAGCCCTTCCTCAGGAAGACTTAACTGAAATCCTGACAGCAGCCCAGATGGCCTCGTCTTGGAAGAATTTCCAATCCTACTCTGTGATTGTGGTGCGAAGTCAAGAGAAGAAGGATGCCTTGTATGAATTGGTGCCTCAAGAAGCCATTCGCCAGTCAGCTGTCTTTCTTCTCTTTGTCGGAGATTTGAACCGAGCGGAAAAGGGAGCTCGTCTTCATACAGACTCATTCCAACCCCAAGGTGTGGAAGGCCTCTTTATTAGTTCGGTCGATGCAGCTCTTGCTGGTCAAAATGCCCTGCTGGCAGCTGAAAGTTTGGGCTATGGAGGTGTCATCATTGGCTTGGTGCGTTATAAGTCAGAAGAAGTGGCAGAGCTCTTTAACCTGCCTGACTACACCTATCCTGTCTTTGGGATGGCACTAGGTGTGCCAAATGAAGAACATGAAGTCAAACCTCGATTGCCATTGAATCAAGTGGTGTTTGAGGAAGAATATCAGGAACAAACAGTTGATGTGATTGAGGCTTATGACCGTGTACAGGCGGACTATGCTGGGGCGCGTGCGACCACAAGCTGGAGTCAGCGTCTAGCAGAACAGTTTGGTCAAGCTGAACCAAGCTCAACTAGAAAAAATCTTGAACAGAAGAAGTTATTGTAGAAAGTGAGAAATTATGGCCCTACCAACTATTGCCATTGTAGGACGTCCCAATGTTGGGAAATCAACCCTATTTAATCGGATCGCTGGTGAGCGAATCTCCATTGTAGAAGATGTCGAAGGAGTGACACGTGACCGTATCTATGCAACGGGTGAGTGGCTCAATCGTTCGTTTAGCATGATTGATACAGGAGGAATCGATGATGTCGATGCTCCTTTTATGGAACAAATCAAGCACCAGGCAGAAATTGCCATGGAAGAAGCAGATGTTATCGTCTTTGTCGTGTCTGGTAAGGAAGGAATTACCGATGCGGACGAATACGTAGCCCGTAAACTTTATAAGACCCACAAACCAGTTATCCTCGCAGTCAACAAGGTGGACAACCCTGAGATGCGAAATGATATCTATGATTTCTATGCCCTCGGTTTGGGTGAACCCCTGCCTATCTCATCTGTCCATGGTATCGGTACAGGGGATGTGCTAGATGCCATCGTAGAAAATCTTCCAAATGAATATGAAGAAGAAAATCCAGATGTGATTAAGTTTAGCCTGATTGGTCGTCCAAACGTTGGAAAATCAAGCTTGATCAATGCTATTTTGGGAGAAGATCGTGTCATTGCTAGTCCTGTTGCTGGAACAACGCGTGACGCCATTGATACCCACTTTACAGATACAGATGGTCAAGAGTTTACCATGATTGATACGGCTGGTATGCGTAAGTCTGGTAAGGTTTATGAAAATACTGAGAAATACTCTGTTATGCGTGCTATGCGAGCTATTGACCGTTCAGATGTGGTCTTGATGGTCATCAATGCTGAAGAGGGTATCCGTGAATACGACAAGCGTATCGCAGGATTTGCCCATGAAGCTGGTAAAGGGATGATTATCGTGGTCAACAAGTGGGATACGCTTGAAAAAGACAACCACACCATGAAAAACTGGGAAGAAGATATCCGTGAGCAGTTCCAATACCTGCCTTACGCACCGATTATCTTTGTATCAGCCTTGACCAAGCAACGTCTCCACAAACTGCCTGAGATGATTAAGCAAATCAGCGAAAGTCAAAACACACGTATCCCATCAGCTGTCTTGAACGATGTTATTATGGATGCTATTGCCATCAACCCAACACCGACAGACAAAGGAAAACGCCTTAAGATTTTCTATGCGACCCAAGTGGCAACCAAACCACCAACCTTTGTCATCTTTGTCAATGAAGAAGAACTTATGCACTTTTCTTACCTACGTTTCTTGGAAAATCAAATCCGCAAGGCCTTTGTCTTTGAAGGAACACCAATCCATCTCATCGCAAGAAAACGTAAATAAAAAAGTAGAATCTGGAATGACATTTCCAGATTTTTTTGATAGAATGAAGGTGAAGAAAACGCTATCAAATAAAAGGGGGCTGGTGATGAAACATTTGTTTAAATTGATAATCCTATTTCCCTGGTTTTACTTTTTCAGCTGGATTGAAAAGGCCAACAGAAATAGTAAATTTTTCCCAATATTTTACTATTTTTACTGGTTTTATTTTCCGATCTTTGCCTTACTTGGGATATTCATGGCAGTTGTTTCAATCTTTTTTATCACTATACTTTTAAAAAATTGGACAGATATCAGGTCTTGGGGTATCTGGCTATTACTTTTACTTATCGCTTTTGCCAGTGATTGGTTAATCTATATCTTCTCCCAAAAAATGCTTAGACTAAGAAAGGAGTTAGAGAAGTCTAAATGTGGAAGGCATTGATTTATATTGGTAATAACATTTAATAGAACGAAACTAAAGAAAACAATTTTAAAGAGGAGGTGTCGATGATGAAACTGTCCTTTAATTGGTTTCATTTGATACTCTTATTTCCTTGTTTTTATTTTTTCTATTGGATAGACAATGCTGACAGAAACAGTAAAATTTTCCCAATCTTATACTATTTTTACTGGATTTATATTTCCCTTTTAGCTCTGTTTAGCTTGGATATGACAATTTTTTCATTCTTATTTTTCCCTTTTGTTCTAAATCATGAATCAGATGCTAGTGCTTGGGGTGTTGGATTGCTTTTGATAGTCTTATCACTAGGCAGTGACTGGTTAGATTATATCTTTTTCAAAAACATGCTTAGACTAAGAAAGGAGTTAGGAAAGTCTAAGGGGGAAAGGTATTGATTTATATCGGTTTTTATTTATAGGAGGTGGCTTATGGCACATCTAAAATCATTTATTACACGCTATTCTAAGGTCTATATTGGTTTAGTTCTGTTGATCTGGATTGCTTTCTTCTTTCTTCCTTGGGGCAGTCCGATTCTGGGGGGGAAGATTGACCTCTTCATCATACAGAAAGTCTTGCTAGTTTTTGGCATTCTGTCCATTTTGATGGCCTTGCTGTCCAAGAAAGTCAGTCTCTTTGTTTTTGGACTGATCTGCTGTCTTTCTCTTTGGATTAACCTATTTATCCTATTTGCTATTTTGCCGATTTTTGGCAATTAAAGTATCATAAAAATCAGAGAGGTTAGCTTGGAAACTAGCCTCTTTTTCCTTTTCAAAATGGGGATTCTTCCTTGAAAATAATCAGTAATTGTGCTAAAATTAAAAGAACATTCTAAAATATTCGGAATTTAAAGTAAGGAAAAACATGGCTAATATTTTAAAAACAATTATCGAAAATGATAAAGGAGAAATCCGTCGTCTGGAAAAGATGGCTGACAAGGTTTTCAAATACGAAGACCAAATGGCTGCTTTGACTGATGACCAACTAAAAGCAAAAACAGTTGAATTTAAAGAACGTTATCAAAATGGAGAATCACTGGATTCATTACTTTATGAAGCATTTGCGGTTGTCCGTGAAGGTGCCAAACGTGTCCTAGGTCTCTTCCCATATAAAGTTCAGGTCATGGGGGGAATCGTTCTTCACCATGGTGACGTGCCAGAGATGCGTACAGGGGAAGGGAAAACCTTGACTGCGACCATGCCCGTATACCTCAACGCCCTTTCAGGTAAAGGGGTTCACGTAGTTACGGTCAATGAATACCTATCAGAGCGTGACGCGACTGAGATGGGTGAATTGTACTCATGGCTTGGCTTGTCAGTAGGGATTAACTTGGCTGCCAAATCTCCGATGGAGAAAAAAGAAGCCTATGAGTGTGATATCACTTACTCAACCAACTCGGAAATCGGATTTGACTACCTTCGTGATAATATGGTCGTTCGTGCTGAAAACATGGTACAACGTCCGCTCAACTATGCCTTGGTCGATGAGGTTGACTCAATCTTGATTGACGAGGCCCGTACACCTTTGATCGTATCAGGTGCTAATGCGGTTGAAACTAGTCAGCTCTACCACATGGCAGACCACTATGTAAAATCTTTGGACAAAGACGACTACATCATCGATGTGCAGTCTAAGACTATTGGTTTGTCTGATTCAGGGATTGACAAGGCTGAAAGCTACTTCAAACTTGAAAATCTCTATGACATCGAAAATGTAGCTCTGACTCACTTTATCGATAATGCCCTTCGTGCCAACTACATCATGCTTCTCGATATTGACTATGTGGTGAGCGAAGAACAAGAAATTTTGATTGTCGACCAATTTACAGGTCGTACCATGGAAGGTCGTCGTTATTCTGATGGCTTACACCAAGCTATTGAAGCCAAAGAAGGTGTGCCAATTCAGGATGAAACCAAGACATCTGCCTCAATCACTTACCAAAACCTTTTCCGTATGTACAAGAAATTGTCTGGAATGACGGGTACAGGTAAGACCGAGGAAGAAGAATTCCGTGAAATTTACAACATTCGTGTTATTCCAATCCCAACCAACCGTCCTGTTCAGCGTATTGACCATCCAGACTTACTTTTTGCTAGTATTGAAGCTAAGTTTAAGGCGGTTGTCGAAGATGTTAAGGCTCGTTACCAAAAAGGTCAACCTGTCTTGGTTGGTACAGTAGCAGTTGAAACCAGTGACTACATTTCTAAGAAATTGGTCGCAGCTGGTGTTCCTCACGAAGTCTTGAATGCCAAAAACCATTATAAAGAAGCCCAAATCATCATGAATGCTGGTCAACGTGGTGCTGTTACCATTGCGACTAACATGGCCGGTCGTGGTACCGACATCAAGCTTGGTGAAGGAGTTCGTGAACTTGGAGGACTTTGTGTGATTGGTACAGAACGCCATGAAAGCCGTCGTATCGATAACCAGCTTCGTGGACGTTCAGGTCGTCAAGGAGACCCAGGTGAGTCACAATTCTACCTATCTCTTGAAGATGATTTGATGAAACGTTTTGGTTCTGAGCGTCTGAAAGGTGTCTTCGAACGTCTTAATATGTCTGATGAAGCCATTGAGTCTCGTATGTTGACACGTCAGGTTGAAGCGGCTCAAAAACGTGTCGAAGGAAATAACTACGATACCCGTAAACAAGTCCTTCAATACGATGATGTCATGCGTGAACAACGTGAGATTATCTACGCTCAACGTTACGATGTTATCACTGCAGACCGTGACTTGGCACCTGAAATTCAGTCAATGATCAAACGCACGATTGGTCGTGTCGTTGATGGTCATGCGCGTGCAAAACAAGATGAAAAACTAGAAGCAATTTTGAACTTTGCTAAGTACAACTTGCTTCCAGAAGATTCTATTACGTTGGAAGACTTGTCAGGCTTGTCTGATAAGGCCATCAAGGAAGAGCTCTTCCAACGTGCCTTGAAGGTTTATGATAGTCAGGTTTCAAAACTACGCGATGAAGAAGCAGTTAAAGAATTCCAAAAAGTCTTGATTCTACGAGTGGTAGATAACAAGTGGACAGATCATATTGATGCCCTCGATCAATTGCGTAACGCGGTTGGACTTCGTGGTTATGCTCAGAACAACCCTGTTGTTGAGTATCAGGCAGAAGGTTTCCGTATGTTTAATGACATGATTGGTTCGATTGAGTTTGATGTGACACGCTTGATGATGAAAGCACAAATTCATGAACAAGAAAGACCACAAGCAGAACACCATATCAGTACAACAGCGACTCGCAATATCGCTGCCCACCAAGCAAATATGCCAGAAGATTTGGATTTGAGCCAGATTGGACGGAATGAACTTTGCCCATGTGGTTCTGGTAAGAAGTTTAAAAACTGTCACGGAAAAAGACAATAAAATGAGATAGTTTAGAGGCGGATACCTTGTGAAAAGTAAATTTTTACTTGGTATCCGTTTGCTTTATAAGGAGATGAGTTATGGTATTTACAGCAAAAAGTCCTAAAATTAATATTGAAGAAGTTCGTGCCTTATCAAAATTAGAAGGCCAAGCTTTGGAGAGAAAATCACAGCGCGATCAAGAGCTAGAAGCCATTATACGTGGGGAAGACCAGCGGATTCTCTTGGTAATCGGGCCATGCTCATCTGACAATGAAGAAGCTGTTCTTGAGTACGCTAAGCGTTTGGCAGTCCTACAAGAAGAAGTGGCAGACCGTATCTTTATGGTTATGCGTGTTTACACTGCCAAACCCCGTACCAACGGAGATGGCTATAAGGGATTGATTCACCAGCCTAACACGGCAGAAGCGCCTAGTCTTATCAACGGAATTAAAGCCGTGCGCCATCTTCATTATCGTGTCATCACGGAAACAGGTATGACGACAGCTGACGAAATGCTTTATCCTGAAAATCTTCCGCTTGTGGATGATTTGATTTCTTACATGGCAGTTGGTGCCCGTTCAGTTGAAGACCAGCAACACCGCTTTGTAGCAAGTGGAGCAGATTTTGCGACTGGGTTTAAAAATCCAACCTCAGGAAATCTCAATGTTATGTTTAATGGGATTTATGCTGCTCAAAACAAACAAAGTTTTCTTTTCCTAGGGAAAGAAGTGGAAACAACGGGAAACCCGCTTTCGCACGCCATTCTTCGTGGAGCTACCAATGAGTATGGTAAGAATATTCCCAACTACTACTATGATAATTTGATGGATACCATTGCCCAATATGAGAAAATGGGCTTGGAAAATCCTTTTATCATTGTAGACACCAATCATGACAACTCTGGTAAGCAATACATGGACCAGATTCGAATTGTCCGCCAGACCTTGATTAACCGTGATTGGAATGAAAAGATTAAGCAGTATGTTCGTGGCTTTATGATTGAGTCTTATCTGGAAGACGGCCGTCAAAACGAACCGGAAGTATTTGGCAAGTCTATCACAGACCCTTGCCTAGGCTGGGAAAATACGGAAGCCCTCGTCAGAGAAATCTACCAAACGCTAGGAGAATAAGATGGCATTTATTGAAAAAGGTCAAGAAATCGATATTGAAGCAATCAAGGCGGAAACTCAATTGTCTGCAGAAGCCTTGCGACTAAAGGAGCGTCGTGATAGAGAATTGGCAGACATTATTTCAGGAGAAGATGACCGTATCCTTTTGGTGATTGGTCCTTGCTCTTCTGATAATGAAGAGGCTGTCTTGGAATATGCCCGCCGTTTATCTGCCTTGCAAAAGAAGGTGGCGGACAAGATTTTCATGGTTATGCGTGTTTATACTGCGAAACCTCGTACCAACGGAGACGGCTATAAAGGTTTGGTTCACCAACCAGATACTTCTAAGGCTCCGAGTCTGATTAACGGCTTGCAGGCTGTGCGCCAGTTGCACTACCGCGTGATTACAGAGACTGGTTTGACAACGGCAGACGAGATGCTTTATCCGTCAAATTTGGTCTTGGTAGATGATTTGGTCAGCTACCATGCTGTTGGGGCTCGTTCTGTGGAAGACCAAGAGCACCGTTTTGTGGCTTCAGGGATTGATGCGCCAGTCGGAATGAAAAATCCAACTTCTGGAAATTTGGGTGTCATGTTTAATGGCATCTATGCCGCTCAGAACAAACAGACCTTCCTCTTCCATGGTCAAGAAGTTGAGACTTCAGGAAATCCCTTGGCCCACGTCATCCTTCGTGGGGCAGTTAATGAATATGGGAAAAACGAGCCTAACTTTTACTATGAAACTTTGCTAAATGCCATTGAACGCTATGAAGCCCTGGGACTTGAAAATCCCTTTATCCTCATTGATACCAACCATGATAACTCAGGCAAGCAATATATGGAGCAGATTCGAGTGGTTCGTAAGACCTTGCAAAATCGTGATTGGAATGAGAAGATTAAAAAGATAGTTCGAGGCTTTATGATTGAATCTTACCTAGCAGATGGTCGTCAAAATCAACCAGAGGTCTTTGGTTGTTCCATTACCGATCCTTGCCTAGGTTGGGAGAACACAGAGGCTTTGGTAGAAGAGATTTATGCTACCTTGACAAAATAAGTGAAAAGGATGGAGTTGGGGAATCTCAACTCCTTTTGATGAGAATGATAGTTGGACATGGAATTGACATCGAAGAATTGGCTTCGATAGAAAGCGCAGTTACACGACATGAAGGTTTTGCCAAGCGCGTGCTGACCGCTCAGGAAATGGAACGGTTTAACAGTCTTAAAGGGCGCAGACAAATCGAATATTTGGCTGGTCGCTGGTCGGCTAAGGAGGCCTTTTCCAAGGCTATGGGAACGGGTATTGGAAAGCTTGGTTTTCAGGATTTGGAAGTCTTGAACAATGAACGCGGGGCGCCTTATTTTAGTCAGGCACCATTTTCAGGAAAGATTTGGCTGTCTATCAGCCACACAGATCAGTTTGTGACAGCCAGTGTCATTTTGGAGGAAAATCATGAAAGCTAGTCCACATAGACCAACCAAGGCTCTGATTCATCTGGGAGCTATTCGACAAAATATTCAGCAAATGGGGGCTCATATCCCTCAAGGAACGCTCAAGTGGGCTGTGGTCAAGGCTAATGCTTATGGCCATGGGGCTGTTGCCGTTGCCAAGGCAATTCAGGATGATGTTGATGGTTTTTGCGTTTCCAATATTGATGAAGCCATTGAACTTAGACAAGCTGGACTCAGGAAGAAAATCCTCATTTTAGGAGTTTCTGAGCTAGAAGCTGTTACTCTAGCTAAAGAATACGACATCACCTTGACTGTGGCCGGACTGGAGTGGATTCAAGTACTCTTAGATAAGGAATCAGACCTAACTGGATTGACAGTCCACCTCAAGATTGATTCAGGAATGGGACGTATTGGTTTTCGAGAGGCTAGTGAAGCTGAGCAGACTCAAGACCTGCTTCAACAATACGGTGCTTGTGTTGAAGGGGTTTTTACCCACTTTGCTACTGCAGACGAGGAATCAGATGACTACTTTAATGTCCAGTTAGAACGGTTTAAAACTATTTTGGCTAGTATGAAAGAAGTCCCAGAGCTGATCCATGCCAGCAATTCGGCAACGACTCTTTGGCATGCAGAGACTATTTTCAATGCGGTTCGTATGGGAGACGCTATGTATGGCCTGAATCCTAGCGGAGAGGTCTTGGACTTGCCTTATGACCTGACTCCAGCCTTGACCTTGGAGTCTGCTCTGGTTCATGTCAAGACAGTTCCAGCCGGAGCTTGCATGGGCTATGGAGCGACCTATCAGGCTGATAGCGAGCAAGTCATTGCGACGGTACCAATCGGCTATGCGGATGGTTGGACACGAGACATGCAGAATTTCTCTGTCTTGGTAGATGGGCAAGCTTGCCCAATCGTCGGACGGGTTTCGATGGACCAAATCACCATTCGTCTGCCTAAGCTTTATCCGTTGGGAACCAAAGTAACCTTGATTGGTTCTAACGGGGGCAAGGAAATCACAGCTACTCAGGTTGCGACCTACCGCGGAACCATTAACTACGAGGTGGTTTGTCTTCTCAGCGACCGCATTCCGAGAGAATATTATTAGAAAAGAAAGGAGTGGAGCATGAATCTACATCAACCCTTGCATGTCTTACCTGGTGTGGGACCAAAGTCAGCAGAAAAATACGCCAAACTAGGAATTGAAAACTTGCAAGACCTCTTGCTCTACTTTCCTTTCCGTTATGAAGATTTCAAGACCAAGCAAGTATTGGAACTAGAAGACGGTGAAAAGGCAGTTCTTTCTGGTCAGGTCGTGACTCCTGCCAGTGTTCAGTATTATGGTTTCAAGCGCAATCGTCTGCGCTTTAGCCTCAAGCAGGGAGAAGTTGTTTTTGCGGTGAATTTCTTTAACCAGCCCTATCTTGCTGATAAGATAGAGTTGGGATCAACCCTTGCTGTTTTTGGAAAATGGGATCGCGCCAAGGTTAGCCTGACTGGGATGAAGGTACTGGCTCAGGTGGAGGATGACCTCCAACCTGTTTATCGCTTGGCTCAGGGAATCAGTCAGGCCAGTCTGGTCAAGATCATCAAGACAGCCTTTGATCAGGGGTTGGACCTCTTGATTGAGGAAAATCTTCCCCAGTCTTTGCTGGACAAATACAAACTCATGTCTCGTTGTCAGGCCGTTCGTGCCATGCATTTTCCTAAGGATTTAGCAGAATACAAGCAGGCCCTTCGCCGTATCAAGTTTGAGGAACTCTTTTATTTCCAAATGCAATTGCAGACCCTCAAGTCTGAAAATAGAGTTCAGGGAAGCGGTCTGGTTCTGAATTGGTCTAAGGAAAAAGTGACAGCAGTCAAAGAAAATCTGCCTTTTGCCCTGACTCAAGCTCAAGAAAAGAGTTTGCAGGAAATTTTGACCGACATGAAGTCCGACCATCATATGAATCGTCTCCTGCAAGGGGATGTGGGGAGTGGAAAAACGGTGGTCGCTGGCTTGGCCATGTTTGCGGCGGTGACAGCTGGTTATCAGGCTGCCCTCATGGTACCGACAGAAATCCTTGCAGAGCAACATTTTGAGAGTTTACAGAACCTTTTTCCAGACTTGAAATTAGCTCTTTTGACAGGTTCCTTGAAGTCGGCAGAAAAAAGAGAAGTCTTGGACACCATTGCCAAGGGTGAGGCTGATTTGATTATCGGAACCCACGCTCTGATACAAGATGGGGTGGATTATGCTCGTCTTGGTTTGATTATCATCGATGAGCAGCACCGTTTTGGCGTGGGGCAAAGGCGTATTTTACGGGAAAAAGGAGACAATCCAGATGTACTCATGATGACGGCGACTCCTATCCCACGGACGCTTGCTATCACAGCCTTTGGCGATATGGATGTTTCCATTATCGACCAGATGCCTGCGGGTCGGAAACCCATTGTGACACGTTGGATCAAGCATGAGCAACTAGCTCAGGTCTTGACTTGGTTAGAGGGGGAAATCCAAAAAGGTTCTCAAGCCTATGTCATCTCTCCCTTGATTGAAGAATCAGAGGCTCTGGATTTGAAAAATGCCATTGCCTTATCAGAGGAGCTGACGGCTCATTTTGCTGGTAAGGCAGAGGTGGCTCTTTTACATGGTAAAATGAAGAGTGACGAAAAAGACCAGATTATGCAGGATTTCAAAGAGAGAAAGACGGATATTCTGGTTTCGACGACAGTTATCGAGGTTGGGGTCAATGTTCCTAATGCCACGGTCATGATTATCATGGATGCCGATCGCTTCGGGCTTAGCCAGCTTCACCAGCTCAGAGGTCGTGTTGGTCGGGGGGACAAGCAATCCTATGCTGTTCTCGTTGCTAATCCCAAGACTGATTCTGGGAAAGACCGCATGCGCATCATGACAGAAACCACTAATGGATTTGTCCTTGCGGAGGAAGATCTGAAAATGCGCGGATCGGGTGAGATTTTTGGAACCAGACAGTCAGGTCTCCCAGAGTTCCAAGTAGCTAATATTATCGAAGATTTTCCGATTTTAGAAGAAGCCAGAAAAGTTGCTAGCTACATTAGTTCTATTGAAGGCTGGCAAGAGGATCCAGAGTGGCGCATGATTGCCCTTCATTTGGAAAAGAAAGAACATCTAGATTGAGCTTTCTCTAAGGAAATCTTATACTCAATGAAAATCAAAGAGCAAACTAGGAAGCTAGCCGCAAGCTGTACTTGAGTACGGTAAGGCGACGCTGACGTGGTTTGAAGAGATTTTCGAAGAGTATTAAGCTAGCTTTCAGGTTTGCCCTTTATACTAGAGTCATCAAAAAGAAACGAGGACTCTCACATGACAGTAACGATTAAAGTGAATTACCAAACCACTTTCCAAAAGAAAGAAGCAAAAAACTAAGATTGAATAGGAGAATAAAGGGCGGAAATGCTCTTTTTTCGTTTCTAAAACTACTTTCAGTCCATCAACCCAAAAATAGAGAATCTAAAATCTCTTTCTATTTACCCTTCTTTCTTGCATTGATTTCTTATATGTGCTACAGTTGTGATAGCGATCACAAAATAAAAGGAGCATATTATGAAAAATCCAGCTTTGTTAGAAGAAATCAAGACTTATAGAGGACGGGACGAGGTTCCAGAAGACTTTGATGCTTTCTGGGATGAAGAAGTGAAAAAAGTTTCCAATCTTCCAGCCTATCAGTTGGAGGAAAGAAATTTCCACATTCCTCAAGTCAAGTGCTATGAATTAACCTTTGAAGGAAGCAATAAAGGTAAGGTCTATGCGCGCGTCGTTCTTCCAAAGAGTGAGGAAAAAGTTCCTCTAATCTTCCATTTCCATGGTTATATGGGACGTGGCTGGGACTGGACCGACATGTTGGCATTCACCGTAGCTGGTTACGGCGTTGTTTCCATGGATGTGCGGGGCCAGTCAGGTTACTCGCAAGACGGCTTGCGTTCTCCTCTAGGAAATACAGTTAAAGGACATATCATCCGTGGGGCTGTGGAAGGTCGGGAGCATCTCTTTTATAAGGATGTTTATCTGGATATTTACCAGTTGGTTGAGATTATTGCCAGTCTGCCTCAGGTTGATGAGAAGCGTCTTTCTAGCTATGGTGCTTCACAAGGAGGTGCTCTAGCTCTAGTTGCAGCAGCGCTCAATCCTCGGATTCAGAAAACAGTTGCCATCTATCCCTTCTTGTCAGATTTTAGACGAGTGCTTGAGATTGGCAATACTAGCGAGGCTTACGACGAACTTTTCCGTTATTTCAAGTTTCACGATCCCTTCCATGAAACTGAGGAGGAAATCATGGCGACCCTGGCCTATATCGATGTGAAAAATCTTGCCCATCGTATCAAGGGTGAGGTTAAGATGATTACGGGATTGGACGATGATGTTTGCTATCCTATTACCCAGTTTGCGATTTACAACCGTCTGACCTGCGATAAGGCCTATCGCATCATGCTTGAGTATGCCCACGAAGCCATGAATGTCTTTGTCAATGACCAAGTCTACAATTGGCTATGTGGTAGTGAGATCCCCTTTAAGTACGTAAAATAATGAATGAGAGAGCCCAGTAGCTCTCTTTTTGTTATAAATGTTGAAAGTACTTTTAAAAATATTAAAATATTAAAATATTACTGAAAGTAAAATCTATTCTATGGCAAGCTCGAGATAAACCTATGACTTTATTGTATAATAAAGAAAAAGTGTCTAGGAAAGGAGTGAAAGAGCTACTGTTTGGATTGCAGCTAGCTAAATGTTGAAAGAGAGAAGGAGAGCAACTCTCGTTTATTAATTGCTTTCTTGTGTTTTCCTATGATGGGGAGTAAAAATTTTAAAACAAAAAGAAAGCGCTTTATTTTTTGTGAAATTGAAAGGTAGAAAGATGAATCAAAAGAATTTTGATAGAAAACAAAGATATGGCATTCGTAAATTTGCAGTGGGTGTAGCCTCTGTAACTATTGGTGCAGTAGTGTTTGGAGTAAATCCTGTATTGGCAAATGAACAAGGAAATTCAACTGTAACTGCTGCTGAAAATAATAATCAAGGTTTATCAGAATTACCAAAAGAAGCTTCTTCAGGCAGTCTTGCAAATTTAGATAGTGAATTAGCTGGAAAATTGGCAACAGCGAAAGACAATGGTGTGGAAGTTGATCAGGATAAGTTAAAGAAAAATGAGACTACTGAATCAGAGACGACAACTCCAACAAATGTGACAACTCCAACAAATAAACCTGCAGCTGAAAATACACCAGCTCCTGCTGATAAACCAGAAACAGATTCTGCAACTACAGAGGCAAGTAACAAGGACCAAGATAAAGAAGAAGAGGGAGTTATTCCTCGAGATTATTATGCTAGAGAGTTAAAAAATGTCAACACTGTAGTAGAAAAAGAAGATGTAGAAACCAATCCTTCAAATGGGCAAAGAGTTGACATGAAAGAGGAACTCGACAAGCTTCAAAAACTTCAAAATGCGACCATCCATATGGAATTTAAGCCAGATGCGTCTGCTCCACGTTTTTACAACCTCTTTTCAGTTTCTAGTGATACCAAAGTAAATGAGTACTTCACCATGGCTATCCTTGATAACACAGCTATCGTTGAAGGTCGTGATGCCAATGGAAACCAATTCTATGGTGATTATAAAACTGCTCCTTTGAAGATTAAGCCAGGTCAGTGGAACTCTGTAACCTTTACAGTTGAAAGACCAAATGCAGACCAACCAAAAGGTCAGGTTCGCGTCTATGTAAATGGTGTTTTGTCGCGCACAAGTCCTCAGTCTGGTCGTTTTATTCAAGATATGCCAGATGTCAACCATGTGCAAATCGGTACAACAAAGCGTACAGGAAAAAACTTCTGGGGCGCTAATCTTAAAGTCCGTAATCTAACTGTTTATGATCGTGCCCTTTCTCCAGAAGAAGTTAAAAAACGTAGCCAACTTTTTGAAAGAGGAGAGTTGGAAAAGAAACTTCCTGAAGGAGCAGAAGTAACTGCTAAACTGGATGTTTTTGAAGGTGGGGAGAACCGCAAACCGAATAAAGATGGTATTGCAAGCTACCGTATTCCAGCCCTACTTAAAACTGATAAGGGAACTCTGATTGCTGGAACTGATGAAAGACGCTTGCATCACTCTGACTGGGGTGACATCGGTATGGTTGTTCGTCGTAGTGATGATAAGGGGAAAACTTGGGGAAATAGAATTGTTATCTCAAATCCTCGTGATAATGAGAAGGCTAGGAATCCAGAATGGCCATCACCAGTCAACATTGACATGGCCCTAGTTCAAGATCCAAAGACGAAGCGAATCTTTGCCATCTATGATATGTTCCTTGAAGGTAAGGCTGTATTTTCTCTTCCAGGAAAAGCACCACAAGCTTATGAGCAAATTGGTGACAAGGTTTACCAAATCTTGTACAAACAAGGTGATGCAGGACGTTATACAATTCGTGAAAATGGTGAAGTTTTCGATCCTGAAAATAGAAAAACAGAATACCGAGTTGTAGTGGATCCTAAGAAGCCAGCATACAGTGATAAGGGTGACCTTTACAAAGGCGAAGAACTTATCGGTAATATCTACTTTGAGTATAGTGACAAGAATATCTTTAGGGTTTCAAATACCAACTATCTCTGGATGTCTTACAGTGACGATGATGGTAAAACTTGGTCTGCACCAAAAGATATAACATACGGTATTCGTAAGGATTGGATGCACTTCTTAGGTACTGGCCCTGGTACAGGTATTGCCTTGCATTCAGGGCCTCACAAAGGGCGTCTTGTTATCCCTGCCTACACGACAAATAACGTATCCTATCTAAGTGGTTCTCAGTCTTCACGCGTCATTTACTCAGATGACCATGGTGAAACTTGGCATGCAGGGGAAGCTGTTAATGATAACCGTCCAGTAGGTAACCAAACAATTCACTCTTCAACCATGAATAATCCAGGTGCTCAAAATACGGAGTCAACCGTAGTTCAGTTAAATAATGGAGATCTCAAACTTTTCATGCGTGGATTGACAGGCGATCTTCAAGTTGCTACAAGTAAAGATGGTGGAGCAACTTGGGAAAAAGATGTGAAGCGCTATGCAGATGTCAAAGATGTCTACGTTCAAATGTCAGCTATTCATACTGTGCAAGAAGGTAAGGAGTATATCGTCCTCAGCAATGCAGGTGGTCCAGGACGTTATAATGGTTTGGTGCACGTCGCACAAGTGGAAGCGAATGGGGATCTAACTTGGCTCAAGCACAATCCAATTCAAAGTGGTAAATTTGCTTATAACTCCTTGCAAGATCTTGGAAATGGTGAATTTGGTTTGCTTTATGAGCATGCAGATAACAACCAAAACGAATATACCTTGTCTTATAAGAAATTTAATTGGGATTTCTTAAGAAAGGATATGGTTTCTCCAACCGAAGCAAAAGTTACACATGCAGTTCATATGGGGCAAGGCATTATTGCCATGGAATTTGATTCAGAAGTATTGGTCAATCAAGCACCAACTTTACAACTTGCAAATGGTAAGACAGCTACGTTTATGACGCAGTATGATACCGAGACTCTATTGTTTACAGTAGATCCTGAGGATATTGGTCAAAAAGTTACAGGCTTAGCAGAAGGAGCTATCGAAAGTATGCATAATTTGCCTGTTTCAGTAGTTGGTTCTAAAATTACTCATGGTGTAAATGGAAGCGAAGCTGCGACAAATGAAGTTCCAGAATTTATAGGTGGAGTTAATGGTGAAGAAGGAGCAGTAACTGAAGAAGTTCCTGAATACACAGGCCCATTAGGGACAGCAGGAGAAGAAGCAGCAAAAGTAGAAAAACCAGAATTTACGGGTGGAGTTAATGGCGAAGAAGGAGCAGTTGTGTCAGAAGTTCCTGAATATACAGGCCCATTAGCGACAGAAGTAGAAGAAGCACCAACAGTAGAAAAGCTAGAATTTACAGGTGGAGTTAGTGGCGAGGAGGCTACAGTAACTGAAGAAACTCCTGAATACACTGGCTCCTTAGCAACAGTAGGAAAAGATCCAGCACCAACAGTAGAAAAGCCAGAATTTACAGGTGGAGTTAGTGACGAGGAGGCTACAGTAACTGAAGAAACTCCTAAATACATTGTTCCCGTACCAACAGTAGGAGAAGAACCAGCTCCAACAGTAGAAGAAACGGAATTCACAGGAGGTGTTAATGCGGTTGAAGCAGCGGTCCATGACCTTCCAGAATTCACAGGAGGCGTAAATGCAGTTCTAGCAGCTTCAAATGAGGTTCCTGAATATAAAGGAGGTGCTAATTTTGTCTTAGCGGCTTCAAATGATGTTCCTGAATATAAAGGAGGTGCTAATTTTGTCTTGGCAGCTTCAAATGACCTTCCTGAATATAAAGGAGGTGTCAATGGCGCTGAGGCAGCAGTCCATGAAGTGCTAGAGTACAAGGGAGAAACCAAACCAGTCTTAGTAGCTGCAAACGAAGGTCCAGCTAAGAAGTTATCTCTTGGACAAGATGCTACTTATCAAGCACCAGCGGCTAAACAAAACGAGCTACCAAATACTGGAAGTAAAGAAAACACAACCCTTATTTCTATAGGATTAGTGGCAGGTCTCTTATCTGTCTTTACATTAGGAAAGAAACGAAAAGAAGACTAGACTAGGTTTTGAATAAAATGAATTTAGCTCATCGTTAATGATAAAAGAGATGGCCCATTTGAAAGATGGCTATCTCTTTTTATCATTTTAGGTACTAAGTGAATTGAAAATAAGGCCGAGCTGAAACTACTTTCAGAAACAGCTGTTCTATAAAATACTTTTGAAACTGAAATCTATTCTACTACAAAGTATTGAAAGCGCTTTAAAAATAATATATAATGAACTCATAAGAACAAAGAAAAGGAGGAAAGAGGATGCCACAGATTACTAAAGAAGCCTTGATTGCACAAATCAAAGATGGAATCATCGTTTCTTGTCAGGCCCTTCCTCACGAACCGCTCTATACAGAAGCGGGAGGAGTCATTCCCTTGCTGGTCAAAGCGGCTGAGCAAGGTGGAGCAGTCGGTATCCGAGCAAATAGTGTTCGCGATATCAAGGAAATCAAGGAGGTTACAAACCTTCCAATCATTGGGATAATTAAACGAGATTATCCACCGCAAGAACCCTTCATCACTGCTACTATGAAAGAAGTTGATGAATTGGCAGAACTTGATATAGAGGTCATTGCTCTGGATTGTACCAAGCGTGAACGCTATGATGGTTTGGAGATTCAAGAATTCATTCGTCAGGTTAAGGAAAAATATCCTAACCAGCTCTTGATGGCTGATACAAGTACTTTCGAGGAAGGATTGGCAGCTGTTGAAGCAGGAATCGACTTTGTCGGAACAACCTTATCAGGATACACATCTTATAGTCCAAAGGTGGATGGTCCCGATTTTGAATTAATCAAAAAACTCTGTGATGCTGGTGTAGATGTCATTGCAGAAGGAAAAATTCATACACCAGAACAAGCCAAACAAATCCTAGGATATGGAGTGCGAGGTATTGTTGTTGGTGGCGCTATTACTAGACCAAAAGAGATCACAGAACGCTTTGTTGCTGGTCTCAAATAACACAATCTCAAAACAGAGGAGAGTGGTGGATGCGTCGGATAAAATGAAAACGTATACAAACGCAAAGAACTTATTATCCAATATGGATACGCTTATCAATTAGGAGAATACAAATGAAATTTAGAAAACTAGCTTGTACAGTACTTGCGGGTGCTGCGGTTCTTGGCCTTGCTGCATGTGGTAATTCTGGCGGAAGTAAAGATGCTGCAAAATCTGGTAGCGATAGCGGAAAAACAGAAATCACTTGGTGGGCATTCCCAGTCTTCACTCAAGAAAAAACTGGTGACGGTGTTGGAACATATGAAAAATCAATCATCGAAGCTTTTGAAAAAGCAAATCCAGATGTAAAAGTGAAATTGGAAACCATCGACTTCAAGTCTGGTCCTGAAAAAATCACAACAGCTATCGAAGCAGGAACAGCTCCAGACGTACTTTTTGACGCACCAGGACGTATCATCCAATACGGTAAAAACGGTAAATTGGCTGAGTTGAATGATCTCTTCACAGATGAATTCGTCAAAGATGTTAACAACGAAAATATCGTACAAGCAAGTAAAGCTGGAGACAAAGCTTACATGTATCCAATCAGTTCTGCACCATTCTACATGGCCATGAACAAGAAAATGTTGGAAGATGCTGGAGTTGCAAACCTTGTAAAAGAAGGTTGGACAACTGATGATTTTGAAAAAGTTTTGAAAGCGCTTAAAGATAAAGGGTACACACCAGGTTCATTGTTCAGTTCTGGTCAAGGGGGAGACCAAGGAACACGTGCCTTCATTGCAAACCTTTATGGCGGTTCTGTAACAGACAAAGACGTAACTAAATATACAACAGACGATCCTAAATTCGTCAAAGGTCTTGAAAAAGCAGCTAGCTGGATTAAAGACGGTTTGTTGAACAATGGTTCACAATTTGACGGTGGAGCAGATATCCAAAACTTTGCCAACGGTCAAACATCTTACACAATCCTTTGGGCACCATCTCAAAACGGTATCCAAGCTAAACTCTTGGAAGCAAGTAAAGTAGAAGTGGTAGAAGTACCATTTCCATCAGATTCAGGTAAACCAGCTCTTGAATACCTTGTAAACGGATTTGCAGTATTCAACAACAAGGACGACAAGAAAGTTGCAGCATCTAAGAAATTCGTTCAATTCATCGCAGATGACAAAGAATGGGGTCCAAAAGACGTTGTTCGTACAGGTGCTTTCCCAGTTCGTACTTCATTTGGCAAAGTTTATGAAGACAAACGTATGGAAACAATCAGTGGTTGGACTCAATACTACTCACCATACTACAACACTATCAATGGTTTTGCTGAAATGAGAACACTTTGGTTCCCAATGTTGCAATCAGTTTCAAATGGCGATCAAAAACCAGCTGATGCATTGAAAGCATTTACCGAAAAAGCAAATGAAACTATCAAAAAAGCTACTAAACAATAAACCCTAAACAGATTTTGTAGCCCCTTTTCCCTTTGCACACTGGTGTAAGAAAAGGGGCTTTTATTTAAAAGATATTTCATCATTCTCATAGGAGATTATCAATAAAAGAAAAGGAAAGAGAGGTGCCGACAGTGAAAGTTAATAAAATTCGTATGAGAGAAACTATTATTTCTTATGCTTTCCTAGCGCCAGTTTTATTCTTCTTCGTTGTCTTCGTTTTAGTACCAATGATTATGGGCTTCATCACAAGTTTCTTTAACTACTCTATGACTAGTTTTGAATTTGTGGGCTTAGATAACTATATCCGTATGTTTAAAGATCCTGTCTTTACAAAATCTCTGATTAACACAGTTATTTTGGTTGTTGGATCTGTACCGATTGTTGTTCTCTTTTCGCTCTTTGTGGCGTCGCAAACCTACCATCAAAATGCCATTGCCAGATCCTTCTACCGTTTTGTCTTTTTCCTTCCCGTTGTAACAGGTAGTGTTGCCGTAACAGTTGTTTGGAAATGGATTTATGATCCACTATCAGGGATTCTAAACTTTGTCCTTAAGTCAAGCCACATCATCAGTCAGAACATTTCTTGGTTGGGAGACAAACACTGGGCATTGCTGGCAATTATGATTATCCTCTTGACAACTTCAGTTGGTCAACCAATTATCCTCTACATCGCTGCCATGGGTAATATTGATAATTCACTGGTTGAAGCGGCTCGTGTAGACGGTGCAACTGAATTTCAAGTTTTTTGGAAGATTAAATGGCCAAGCCTTCTTCCAACAACTCTTTATATCGCAATCATTACAACAATCAACTCATTCCAAGTTTTCGCCTTGATTCAGCTTTTGACTTCAGGTGGTCCAAACTACTCAACAAGTACACTTATGTATTACCTTTACGAAAAAGCCTTTCAATTGACAGAATATGGTTATGCCAACACCATCGGTGTCTTCTTGGCAGTTATGATTGCTATCGTAAGCTTTGTTCAATTTAAAGCACTCGGAAACGACGTAGAATACTAAAGAAAGGAGACAGCTATGCAATCTACACAAAAGAAACCTTTAACAGCTTTCACTGTTATTTCAACTATTATCTTGCTCTTGTTGACCGTGCTGTTCATCTTTCCATTCTACTGGATTTTGACAGGGGCCTTCAAATCACAGCCTGATACCATTATGATTCCGCCACAGTGGTTCCCTAAAATGCCAACTATGGAGAACTTCCAACAACTCATGGTGCAAAACCCTGCTATGCAGTGGATGTGGAACTCTGTGTTTATCTCATTGGTAACCATGTTCTTAGTCTGTGCGACTTCATCTCTAGCAGGTTATGTATTGGCTAAAAAACGTTTCTATGGGCAACGCATTCTATTTGCAATCTTCATTGCAGCCATGGCTCTTCCAAAACAAGTTGTCCTTGTACCATTGGTACGTATCGTCAACTTCATGGGAATCCATGACACTCTCTGGGCAGTTATCTTGCCTTTGATTGGATGGCCATTTGGTGTCTTCCTCATGAAACAATTCAGTGAAAACATCCCAACAGAATTGCTTGAATCAGCTAAAATCGACGGTTGTGGTGAGATTCGTACTTTCTGGAGCGTAGCCTTTCCAATTGTGAAACCAGGATTTGCAGCCCTTGCAATCTTCACCTTCATCAATACATGGAACGACTACTTCATGCAGTTGGTTATGTTGACTTCACGTAACAATTTGACCATTTCACTCGGTGTTGCGACCATGCAGGCTGAAATGGCAACCAACTATGGTTTGATTATGGCGGGTGCAGCCCTTGCAGCTGTGCCAATCGTAACAGTCTTCCTAGTCTTCCAAAAATCCTTCACTCAGGGTATTACTATGGGAGCTGTTAAAGGATAATACTCTGCGAAAATCGAATTCAAACTATGTCAGCGTCACCTTGCCATACTTAAGTATTGCCTGCGGTTAGCTTACTAGTTTGCTCTTCAATTTTCATTGAGTATAAGAGAATACAGAGTTATAAGTGTCTACAAAATGTTGGGTATTTGTCTACCATAAAGATTTTGTCAGACACTTATAAACTTAAGAATGATTTTAGTTAACTATCAGAAACGAAGGAAAGAGTATGATTTTTGACGATTTGAAAAACATCACCTTTTACAAAGGGATTCATCCCAATCTAGACAAGGCTATCGACTATCTCTATCAGCATCGTAAAGATTCATTTGAACTAGGTAAGTATGAGATTGACGGAGATAAAGTCTTTCTATTTGTTCAGGAAAATGTCCTCAATCAAGCTGAAAATGATCAATTTGAGCATCATCAAAACTATGCTGACTTACATTTGCTGGTAGATGGGCATGAATATTCGAGCTACGGTTCACGTATCAAAGACGAGGCAGTAGCATTCGACGAAGCAAGTGACATTGGCTTTGTTCATTGTCATGAACATTACCCACTCTTGTTGGGTTATCACAATTTTGCGATTTTCTTTCCAGGAGAACCACACCAGCCAAATGGCTATGCAGGTATGGAAGAGAAGGTTCGCAAATATCTCTTTAAAATTTTGATTGATTAAAAAATCAGGAGGAGCAAATATGGCACAAAAAGGAGTAAGCCTTATCAAGGCAGCATTTGATACAGATAACTTTCTCATGCGTTTTAGTGAGAAGGTCTTGGATATCGTGACAGCCAATCTTCTTTTTGTCGTCTCTTGTTTGCCCATGGTGACGATTGGAGTGGCTAAAATTAGTCTCTACGAGACTATGTTTGAGATTAAGAAGAGTAGACGCGTGCCTGTCTTTAAAATCTATCTAAGAGCTTTCAAGCAAAATCTGAAACTAGGTCTTCAGTTAGGTCTGCTTGAGTTGGGCATTGTCTCATTAAGTCTTCTAGACCTCTATCTCTTTTGGGGTCAGACAGCTATGCCTTTCCAAATGGTGAAAGCTATCTGTCTAGGCGTTCTTATCTTCCTCACTATCGTGATGTTGGCTAGCTATCCCATCGCTGCGCGCTATGATTTGACTTGGAAAGAAGTGCTACAAAAAGGACTTATCTTGGCAAGTTTTAACTTTCCTTGGTTCTTCCTTATGTTAGTTATTCTCTTTCTCATTGTGATGGTTCTTTATCTGTCCGCCTTCAGTTTGCTTTTAGGTGGCTCAGCCTTCCTGCTTTTTGGGTTTGGGCTCTTGGTCTTTATTCAGACTGGATTGATGGAGAAAATTTTCGCAAAATACCAATAGCATGGCTTGTTTCTGAAACTACTTTCAAGCCATAAACATTTCAAAATTCACATCGAAACTAAAATCTAAGTGTACACAAGATATTGAAAGCGTTTTTCACAAGGTGTATACTAAACACGTAAAGAATAAATCCTGCTGTTAGCAGAAAAAAAGAAAACTTAGGAGAAAATCTATGTCAGATTTAAAAAAATACGAAGGTGTCATTCCAGCCTTCTACGCATGTTATGATGATCAAGGAGAAGTAAGTCCAGAGCGTACGCGTGCCTTGGTTCAATACTTCATTGATAAAGGTGTTCAAGGCCTCTATGTTAATGGTTCTTCTGGTGAATGTATCTACCAAAGCGTTGAAGACCGCAAGTTGATTTTGGAAGAAGTGATGGCAGTTGCCAAAGGTAAATTGACCATTATTGCTCACGTTGCTTGCAACAATACCAAAGACAGTATGGAACTTGCTCGTCATGCTGAAAGCTTAGGAGTAGATGCCATTGCAACGATTCCGCCGATTTATTTCCGCTTGCCAGAATACTCAGTTGCTAAGTACTGGAACGATATCAGTTCTGCAGCTCCAAATACAGATTACGTGATTTACAACATTCCTCAATTAGCAGGTGTTGCTTTGACTCCAAGCCTTTACACAGAAATGTTGAAAAACCCACGTGTTATCGGTGTTAAGAACTCTTCTATGCCAGTTCAAGATATCCAAACCTTTGTCAGCCTTGGTGGGGAAGACCATATCGTCTTTAACGGTCCAGATGAGCAGTTCCTAGGTGGCCGTCTCATGGGTGCTAAAGCTGGTATTGGTGGTACATATGGTGCTATGCCAGAACTCTTCTTGAAACTCAACCAGTTGATTGCTGACAAAGATTTGGAAAAAGCGCGTGAATTGCAGTATGCTATCAACGCTATCATTGGTAAACTCACTTCTGCACATGGAAATATGTACGGTGTCATCAAAGAGGTCTTGAAGATCAATGAAGGACTGAACATTGGTTCTGTTCGTTCACCATTGACACCAGTGACTGAAGAAGATCGTCCAGTTGTAGAAGCAGCTGCAGCCTTGATTCGCGAAACCAAGGATCGCTTCCTCTAATCCATAAGGAGGTATTTATGACACACTACGTTGCAATTGATATCGGTGGAACCAATATCAAATATGGTTTGATCGACCAAGAAGGCCAACTTGTTGAATCGCATGAAATGCCAACTGAGGCGCATAAGGGTGGTCCTCATATCTTACAAAAGACCAAAGATATCGTAGCTAGCTATTTAGAACAAGGTCCAGTAGCAGGTGTTGCTATTTCTTCAGCAGGAATGGTGGATCCTGATAAGGGTGAGATTTTCTATGCTGGGCCTCAAATCCCTAACTATGCAGGCACCCAGTTCAAAAAGGAAATCGAGACTAGCTTTAATATTCCTTGTGAGATTGAAAATGATGTCAACTGTGCAGGTCTTGCTGAAGCGGTATCTGGTTCAGGCAAGGGAGCGAGTGTCACCCTCTGCTTGACTATTGGAACAGGTATCGGTGGTTGCTTGATTATGGATGGGAAAGTCTTCCATGGATTTAGCAATTCATCCTGTGAAGTTGGTTATATGCATATGCAGGATGGAGCGTTCCAAGATTTGGCTTCTACCACAGCTTTAGTGAAATATGTAGCTGAAGCACATGGAGAAGATGTTGATCAGTGGAATGGCCGACGCATCTTTAAGGAAGCCACTGAAGGAAACAAGATTTGTATGGTTGGTATTGACCGTATGGTAGACTATCTAGGAAAAGGTCTGGCAAATATTTGCTATGTGGCCAATCCAGAAGTAGTCATTCTCGGTGGGGGTATCATGGGACAAGAGGCTATCCTCAAACCCAAAATCCGTACAGCCTTGAAAGAAGCCTTAGTGCCAAGCCTAGCTGAAAAAACACGATTAGAATTTGCCCATCATCAAAATACAGCAGGTATGTTGGGTGCTTATTATCATTTTATACTCAATGAAAATCAAAGAGCAAACTAGGAAGTTAGCCGTAGGCAGTACTTGAGTACGACAAGGCGAAGCTGACGTGGTTTGAATTTGATTTTCGAAGAGTATTAAGACAAAACAATCCTAGTTTGGCTAGACCAAACTAGGATTTTCTTACACGTTTTTGTCTACGATAGCCATTGAGTTTTTTATTTTCCCAATAGCTATTAAAGATTTTCTCCTTGCTTTCACGATTGATTTCCAAAAAGTAGGCATAAATCAAATCAATAAAGAAGAGCATAGGAAGTTGAGCGGATATTCGTTGGATGTAGGATGACTGGCTGTGACTGGCTACAAGAACAGTCTCCGTATAGGCCTGACTATCTTTATTGGGAACACTTGTAAAGAGTACAGTCTTTGCCCCCATCTCTTTCGCGTCTAATAGACTATCTAAAATAGAAGGAGTTGAGCCAGAAAGTGAGAAACCAAGTACTAGACAATTTTCATCCATAATGCTGGTTGTCCAGGCAAAACCGTCTTGGTCGGTTAAAGCCTCGCAGACCACACCCAGACGCATGAAGCGCAATTTCATTTCACGGGCGACAAGTCCAGAACTACCTGTTCCAAAGAAGTAGATACGATCAGCATCTTCGATTAACTGGGCGATTCGTTCTAGTTGTTCTTCGTCAATCAAGTCCTGTGTTTGTTCCCGCATGTGACTATAGCTTCGAAGAACTCGGTTGGTTAAAGGACTATGATTGTGAGAATGAGTCTCCTGTTTCTTTGCTTGGTGCTGGTATTGGAAAATAAACTCTCGATAGCCTGTAAAACCACACTTTTTAGAAAAGCGGGTCAGTGCAGCTTGAGAGATATGTAATTTTTGAGTGACCTGTTGGGAGGAAAGGTCATCTTGAATGGTTTCAGCTTGCAAAAAATAACGAGCGATTTCTTGCTCTAAATCTGTTAGTGCTTCAAAATGAAGATCGATAATGGATGCAATGTCTGGCTTATTCATGGTGCTCCTTTTCATGAGTCAACCGCTTAGAAGTTGACAATTCCCTAACTATTATTATCATTATATCATAGAAGAATAGATAAAAACATAAAAAGCCATTTTCAATTAAAAGTCAAAAAAGGTATCGATTTTTCTAAGAGTTTCTCCTTAAAATATGATACAATGAAGAGTAATAATCTTCTTTCAAGTTTTATATTTTTTAGTGAAAATGGGATAGAAGATGGAAATTTTTCTAGAAATGAGACATGGTTGTATGAGAAAATTTAATAGTCATTCGATTCCGATTCGGCTTAATCTACTATTTGGAATAGTTATCTTGCTTTTCATGACGATTATTGGTCGTCTTCTTTATATGCAGGTATTAAATAAAGACTTTTATGAAACTAAATTAGCATCAGCAAGTCAAACGAGAGTGACAACTAGTTCGGCTCGAGGACAAATCTACGATGCAACGGGGAAACCTCTTGTTGAAAATACCATCAAGCAAGTTGTGTCTTTTACAAGGACTAACAAGATGACGGCAGCTGAACTCAAAGAGACTGCAAAAAAACTTCTTACTTATGTGAATGTCAGCTCTCCTAATCTTACAGACCGTCAGATTGCTGATTATTACTTGGCTGACCAAGAAATTTATAAAAAAATAGTCGATGCTTTGCCACGTGATAAGCGTTTGGATTCGGATGGAAATCTTCTTTCGGAAGCGACTCTCTACAACAATGCGGTGGAAAGTGTTGATGTGAGTCAGCTCAACTATACGGATGATCAGAAAAAAGAAATTTATTTATTTAGTCAGCTAAATACTGTTGAAAATTTTGCTACAGGAACAATCGCAACGGATTCTTTAGATGATACACAGGTTGCTCTTGTCGCTTCAGCTTCCAAGGATTTACCAGGAATTAGCATTTCTACTTCATGGGATAGAAAAGTCCTAGACACTTCTTTGTCTTCAATTGTAGGTAGTGTATCAAGTGAAAAATCAGGTCTTCCAGCAGAGGAAGTGGATGCTTATTTGAAAAAAGGCTACTCTCTGAATGACCGAGTGGGGACTTCGTATCTTGAAAAGCAGTACGAAGAAGTACTGCAGGGAAAACGTTCTGTTAAAGAAGTACATCTTGATAAACATGGCAACATGGAAAGTGTTGAAAATGTAGAGGAAGGAAGCAAAGGGAACAACATCAAACTAACGATTGACCTAGCTTTCCAAAATGGGGTTGATGATCTACTTAAGAGTTATTTTAATTCGGAGCTGGGTAACGGAGGAGCTAGATATTCTGAAGGAGTGTATGCAGTAGCACTTAATCCTAAAACAGGAGCCGTCCTTGCCATGTCTGGGATCAAGCATGATACTGAGTCAGGTAAATTGAGTTCAGATTCCTTAGGGACAGTTACCAACGTGTTTGTACCAGGGTCAGTAGTTAAGGCCGCTACCATCAGCTCAGGTTGGGAAAATGGTGTTTTATCAGGAAACCAAACCTTAACAGATCAGCCTATTGTTTTCCAAGGTTCAGCTCCAATTAATTCTTGGTATACATTGGCATATGGGTCTTTTCCTATTACAGCTGTGGAAGCCTTGGAGTATTCATCTAATACTTACATGGTTCAAACCGCTCTTGGAATCATGGGCCAGACCTATCAACCAAATATGACGGTTGCAACAGGGCAATTAGAGGCTGCTATGGGTAAATTACGTTCGACCTTTGGAGAATATGGACTTGGAGCTTCGACTGGAATTGATCTTCCAGATGAATCGACAGGATTTACACCAAAAGAATTTGATTTGGCTAATTATATTAATAATGCTTTTGGCCAGTTTGATAATTACACACCGATGCAATTAGCTCAGTATGTCGCTACCATTGCAAATAATGGAGTTCGTCTAGCTCCTCACATTGTGGAGGGGGTTTATGAAAATAATGAGCAAGGTGGCTTAGGCAATTTGCTTCAAGAGACGACTAGCAAAGAAATGAATAAGATTAATATCTCAGAGTCAGATATGTCTATTCTGCAACAAGGATTTTATCAAGTTTCACATGGTGGTAGTGCTTTGACAACTGGTCGTGCCTTTTCAAATGGCGCAGCCGTATCAATCAGCGGAAAAACAGGTACCGCCGAAAGTTATGTTAATGGTGGTCAAAAAGCCAACAACACCAATGCTGTGGCCTATGCACCATCAGATAATCCTCAAATCGCTGTAGCTGTTGTCTTCCCTCATAACACCAACCTTACAAATGGTGTCGGACCTTCCATTGCGCGCGATATTATCAACCTCTATAACCAGCATCATCCAATGAATTAGAAAGGAACATATGCTTTATCCAACACCTATTGCGAAGCTAATTGACAGTTATTCTAAGTTACCGGGTATCGGGATTAAGACGGCAACCCGTCTGGCCTTCTATACTATTGGAATGTCTGATGACGATGTCAATGAATTTGCTAAAAATCTCCTTTCTGCTAAGAGAGAGCTGACCTACTGTTCCATCTGCGGTCGCCTGACTGATGACGATCCTTGCTCTATCTGTACCGATCCGACTCGTGACCAGACAACGATTTTAGTTCTCGAAGATAGTCGCGATGTGGCAGCCATGGAGAATATCCAAGAATACCATGGACTCTATCATGTCTTGCATGGACTCATTTCTCCCATGAATGGTATTAGTCCGGATGATATCAATCTCAAGAGCCTTATGACTCGTCTGATGGATAGTGAAGTTTCAGAAGTGATTGTGGCGACCAATGCTACAGCAGACGGGGAAGCGACATCCATGTATCTTTCACGTTTGCTCAAGCCGGCTGGTATCAAGGTTACGCGTCTAGCACGAGGTCTCGCTGTCGGAGCGGACATTGAGTATGCAGATGAAGTTACACTCTTACGAGCCATTGAAAATCGAACAGAGTTGTAAGTCTAGACAAATGAACACACTCAATTCATTTAGACAAAAATCAAGGAGACCGACAGTTGTTTTATCGGTCTCTTTTTAGATTTATTGGAGACCAGTATCAGGTTCAAGTTTCAAAAAAGAAGCAAATATGATATACTAAAGAACGAGTATTCTATTAGAATTAGGACAAGCAATATGAAACAAACGATTATTCTTTTATACGGTGGACGGAGTGCAGAGCGTGAAGTCTCTGTTCTTTCAGCTGAAAGTGTCATGCGTGCGGTCAACTATGATTGTTTCACAGTCAAGACTTTCTTTATTAGCCAGTCTGGTGACTTTATCAAAACGCAGGAATTTAGCCAGACTCCTGGTCAAGAGGACCGTCTCATGACCAATGAAACCATTGAATGGGATAAGAAAGTTGCACCAAGTGCCATCTACGAAGAAGGAGCAGTGGTCTTTCCAGTCCTTCACGGTCCGATGGGAGAAGATGGATCTGTTCAAGGATTCTTGGAAGTTTTGAAACTGCCTTACGTTGGTTGCAACATCTTGTCATCTAGTCTTGCCATGGATAAAATCACGACCAAGCGTGTCTTAGAATCTGTTGGTATTGCTCAAGTTCCTTATGTGGCCATTGTCGAAGGCGATGATGTGACTGCTAAAATTGTTGAAGTGGAAGAAAAATTGACTTATCCAGTTTTCACAAAACCATCAAACATGGGTTCAAGTGTCGGTATTTCTAAATCTGAAAATCAAGAAGAACTCCGTCAAGCTTTGAAACTTGCCTTCCAATATGATAGCCGTGTCTTGGTAGAGCAAGGGGTAAATGCCCGTGAAATCGAGGTTGGTCTCTTGGGCAACTACGATGTCAAGAGTACGCTACCAGGAGAAGTAGTCAAGGATGTTGCCTTCTACGACTATGACGCCAAGTATATTGATAACAAGATTACCATGGATATTCCAGCCAAAATTAGTGATGATGTGGTAGCTGTCATGCGTCAAAATGCAGAAACTGCCTTCCGTGCCATTGGGGGCCTCGGTCTTTCTCGTTGCGATTTCTTCTATACAGACAAGGGAGAGATTTTCCTAAACGAGCTTAATACCATGCCAGGTTTCACCCAGTGGTCTATGTACCCACTACTTTGGGACAATATGGGAATCAACTATCCAGACTTAATCGAACGATTGGTTGGTCTTGCCAAGGAAAGTTTTGACAAGCGCGAAGCGCATTTGCTATAAAATGAAAGAGAGGGTAGAAGCCAGAACCATCACTACAAGGTGACTAGAGTTCTCGAGCTTCGACCCTTTTTAAAGGAGTAGAAATGAAATTAACAATCCATGAAGTGGCTCAAGTTGTAGGAGCTAAAAATGATATCAGCCTCTTTGAGGACACCCAGTTAGAGAAGGCTGAGTTTGACAGTCGTTTGATTACTACAGGGGACTTGTTTGTGCCCCTAAAAGGTGCGCGTGATGGTCATGACTTTATAGAAACAGCTTTTGAAAATGGCGCTGCTGTAACCCTGTCTGAGAAAGAGGTTGCAAATCATCCCTATATTCTAGTAGATGATGTCTTGACTGCCTTTCAAACCCTCGCAGCTTACTATCTTGAAAAAACGGCAGTTGATGTCTTTGCTGTCACAGGTTCAAATGGCAAGACAACGACTAAGGATATGTTAGCGCACTTGCTATCAACAACTTACAAGACCTACAAAACACAAGGAAACTACAATAATGAGATTGGTCTTCCTTACACAGTTCTCCATATGCCTGAAGGAACAGAAAAGTTGGTCTTGGAGATGGGGCAGGATCACTTGGGAGATATTCATCTCTTGTCTGAATTGGCTCGTCCAAAAACAGCCATCGTGACCTTGGTTGGAGAAGCCCATTTGGCTTTTTTCAAAGACCGTTCTGAGATTGCTAAAGGGAAAATGCAAATTGCAGACGGGATGGCACCTGGTTCCTTGCTTTTAGCGCCAGCTGACACTATTGTAGAGGACTATTTGCCAACTGATAAAAAGGTAGTCCGTTTTGGGCAAGGAGCAGAGTTGGAAATCACAGACTTGGTTGAGCGTAAGGATAGTCTGACCTTTAAGGCTAATTTTTTGGGACAAGTCCTTGATTTGCCAGTGACTGGTAAGTACAATGCCACCAATGCTATGATTGCATCCTATGTTGCCCTACAAGAAGGAGTTTCAGAGGAGCAAATTCATCAGGCCTTCCAACATCTTGAATTGACGCGTAATCGTACCGAGTGGAAGAAAGCAGCCAATGGAGCAGATATCTTGTCAGATGTTTACAATGCCAATCCAACTGCTATGAAACTGATTTTAGAGACTTTCTCTGTCATTCCAGCCAATGAAGGTGGTAAGAAAATTGCAGTTTTGGCGGATATGAAGGAACTGGGCGACCAGTCTATTCAGCTTCATAATCAGATGATCTTGAGCCTTTCGCCAGATGTGCTTGATACCCTTATTTTCTATGGAGAAGACATTGCTGAATTAGCCCAATTGGCCAGTCAAATGTTCCCAATCGGCCACGTTTACTACTTCAAGAAAACAGAAGACCAAGACCAATTTGAGGACCTAGTTAAGCAGGTTAAAGAAAGCCTTGGAGCTAATGACCAAATCCTGCTCAAAGGCTCTAACTCTATGAATTTGGCCAAGTTGGTAGAAAGTTTAGAAAATGAAGCTAAGTGATTTTGTCAAACATTTACGTATTTCTAAATCCATTTTTGACAAATAGCATGGTATAATAATATGCAGGAAAATTTTGAATCATGAGGAAGACTAGATGAATTTATGGGATATTTTCTTTACGACTCAGGCAACCGAACCACCTAAATTTGACCTTTTTTGGTATGTTAGCCTATTTACGCTCTTAGCCTTGACCTTTTATACAGCCTATCGCTATCGTGAAAAGAAGGTTTATCAAAGATTTTTCCAAATCTTGCAGGCTGTTCAGTTGATCCTACTTTATGGTTGGTATGGGGTCAATCATATGCCGCTGTCAGAAAGCCTACCTTTTTACCATTGCCGTATGGCTATGTTTGTGGTGCTCTTGCTTCCTGGTCAGTCTAAATATAGGCAGTATTTTGCATTGTTGGGGACATTTGGGACACTAGCAGCCTTTGTTTATCCAGTGCCAGATGCCTATCCTTTCCCACATATTGCAATTTTATCTTTTATCTTTGGGCACTTAGCTCTCTTGGGGAACTCTCTAGTTTATCTATTGAGACAGTATAACGCGCGATTGCTGGATGTGAAGGGAATTTTTCTCATGACCTTTGCACTAAATGCCTTAATTTTTGTGGTCAATTTGGTGACAGGTGGAGATTACGGATTCTTGACAAAACCACCATTGGTTGGAGATCACGGCTTAGTAGCCAATTATTTGATTGTTTCCATAGTCTTGTCAGCGGCGATTACGTTGACAAAGAAAATCTTGGAACTATTTTTAGCACAAGAAGCAGAAAAAATGATTGCAAAGAAAGCTTAGAAATGAGCTTTCTTTTTTTCATAAATCTGATTTTTTATAACTTGTTTGGAAAATAAAAAAAGCTGATGAGCGAATGTGAAAAAATGGTAAGTAAATTTAGGAAAAACTAAGCACGATTGGATTTTTTGTGTTATAATATTCTGTGAATAGCTATGCCCTATTTTAGCTATATTGAATAGAAGTTTGAAACTTGGAAGAGAGAGGATGCGATGTAATGGCTAGAGATGGTTTTTTTACAGGCTTAGATATCGGAACTAATTCGATTAAGGTATTGGTTGCCGAGCTTAGAAATGGTGAACTTAATGTAATTGGTGTAAGTAATGCCAAGAGTAAAGGTGTAAAGGATGGGATTATCGTTGATATTGAAGCAGCAGCAACTGCTATCAAGTCAGCTATTTCCCAAGCAGAAGAGAAAGCTGGCATTTCAATTAAATCAGTGAATGTTGGCTTGCCTGGAAATCTTTTGCAGGTAGAACCAACTCAAGGAATGATTCCAGTTACATCTGATACAAAAGAAATTACAGACCAAGATGTCGAAAATGTTGTCAAATCAGCTTTGACAAAGAGTATGACACCAGATCGTGAAGTCATTACTTTTATTCCAGAAGAATTTATCGTAGATGGTTTCCAAGGTATTCGTGACCCGCGTGGCATGATGGGTGTTCGTCTTGAAATGCGTGGTTTGCTTTACACAGGTCCACGTACTATTCTTCACAATTTACGTAAGACAGTTGAGCGCTCAGGTGTTCAAGTTGAAAATATTATTATTTCACCATTGGCTTTGGTTCGTTCAGTCTTGAACGAAGGAGAGCGTGAATTTGGAGCTACTGTGATTGATATGGGAGCAGGTCAAACAACTGTTGCTACAATCCGTAACCAAGAACTCCAGTTTACAAATATTCTTCAAGAAGGTGGAGATTATGTCACAAAAGATATCTCTAAAGTCTTGAAGACTTCACAAAAACTAGCTGAAGGATTGAAATTGAACTATGGTGAAGCCTACCCTTCGCTTGCTAGCAATGAAACCTTCCAAGTTGAAGTGATTGGTGAAGTAGAGCCTGTAGAAGTTACAGAAAGCTACCTAGCAGAGATTATTTCAGCTCGCATTAAACACATTTTTGAACAGATTAAACAAGAGTTGGAAAGAAGACATTTGTTGGATCTTCCTGGTGGGATTGTTCTGATTGGTGGAAATGCTATTTTACCAGGTATTGTAGAACTTGCGCAGGAGGTATTTGGCGTTGGTGTCAAACTTTACGTTCCAAATCAAGTTGGAATTCGTAACCCTGCCTTTGCTCATGTGATTAGCTTGTCTGAATTTGCTGGTCAATTGACTGAAGTGAATTTGTTAGCGCAACGAGCAGTCAAGGGTGAAGATACTTTGCGTCACCAACCTATTAATTTTGGTGGGATGATTCAACGTGTTACGCAGGTAGCACAACCGACCCCTATTCAGCCAGTTCAAAATACTGAGGTAGAGCAATCAGCTTCTACGAACGTAGTTGCTCCGAAAGAAGATAAAGTATCTTCTCAAAATAAACCAAAAATTGCAGATCGCTTCCGTGGTTTAATTGGAAGTATGTTTGATGAATAAAAGAGGAAAAATAAACTATGACATTTTCATTTGATACAGCGGCTGCTCAAGGTGCAGTTATTAAAGTAATCGGTGTTGGTGGAGGTGGTGGTAACGCCATTAACCGCATGGTTGACGAAGGTGTTGCAGGCGTAGAATTTATCGCAGCAAACACAGATGTACAAGCTTTAAGTAGTACAAAAGCTGAGACTGTAATTCAGTTAGGCCCTAAATTGACTCGTGGTTTGGGTGCTGGCGGTCGACCTGAAGTTGGTCAGAAGGCAGCTGAAGAAAGCGAAGAAGCCTTGACTCAAGCTATTACTGGAGCAGATATGGTCTTCATTACTGCAGGTATGGGAGGTGGCTCTGGTACTGGTGCAGCTCCTGTTATTGCCCGCATTGCTAAAGATTTAGGTGCGCTTACAGTTGGTGTTGTGACACGTCCTTTCGGTTTTGAAGGAAGCAAACGCGGTCAGTATGCTGTAGAAGGAATCAATCAACTTCGTGAGCATGTAGATACTCTATTGATTATTTCAAACAACAACTTGCTTGAAATTGTTGATAAGAAAACTCCGCTTCTTGAAGCTCTTAGCGAAGCAGATAACGTACTTCGCCAAGGTGTTCAAGGGATTACTGACTTGATTACAAATCCTGGTTTGATTAACCTTGACTTTGCCGATGTGAAAACAGTTATGGCAAATAAAGGGAACGCCCTAATGGGTATCGGTATCGGTAGTGGTGAAGAACGTGTGGTAGAAGCAGCTCGTAAGGCAATCTACTCACCACTTCTTGAAACAACTATTGACGGTGCTGAGGATGTCATCGTCAACGTTACTGGTGGTCTTGATTTAACCTTGATTGAGGCTGAAGAAGCATCAGAAATTGTTAATCAAGCGGCTGGTCAAGGAGTGAACATCTGGCTCGGAACATCAATCGATGAAAATATGAAAGATGAAATCCGTGTTACAGTTGTAGCGACTGGTGTTCGTCAAGAAAATGTTGAAAAAGTAGTTGGAGTGAAAACTTCTAATAAACCTGTACATCGTGAATCTTCACATGTTCAACATGTTGAACGTCATTTTGACATGGAAGAGACAGCTGAGTTGCCAAAAACTAGTTCTCGTCGTTTTGAAACAAACCAAACTTCTGCATTTGGTAACTGGGATTTACGTAGGGAGTCAATTGTCCGTCAGACTGACTCAATCGTTTCACCAGTTGAACGTTTTGAAGTTCCAGTTTCACAAGATGAGGATGAGTTAGAAACTCCTCCATTCTTCAAAAATCGTTAATCAATGAATTTAGAAAAAAATACTGAATTGATTTTTCAGCAAATTGCTGATGTGAGTCAAGAAGCCGACCGTAATCTAGATTCTGTTTCAGTTATTGCAGTGACAAAATATGTAGATGTCCAAACAGCGGCGGCATTGCTTCCGCTTGGCGTCCAACATATCGGTGAAAATAGAGTTGATAAATTTTTAGAAAAATATCATGCTTTAAAAGATTTCCCAGTCACTTGGCATTTAATAGGGACACTGCAGAGACGGAAAGTGAAAGAAGTAATCCCTTTTGTGGATTACTTTCATGCTTTAGATTCTTTAAAATTAGCTCAGGAAATTCAAAAAAGAACAGATCATGTTGTTAAGTGTTTCTTGCAAGTTAATATATCTGGAGAAGAGAGTAAGCACGGATTTTCAAAAGATGAATTACTAGAACTTTTGCCTACTTTGGCTGAGTTAGATCAGATTGAGTATGTTGGTTTAATGACCATGGCTCCTTTTGATGCAGATAGTGATGAGTTGAAACGGATTTTCAAGGAAACACAGACTTTGCAAGCAGAAATTAGAGAAAAACAAATCTCTAATATGCCGATGACAGAGATGAGTATGGGAATGAGTCGTGATTTTAAAGAAGCGATTCAGTTTGGCTCTACTTTTGTTCGAATTGGTACAGCATTTTTTAAATAGGAGAGAGCTATGTCTTTAAAAGATAGATTTGATAGATTTATAGATTATTTTACAGAAGATGGAGAAGAAACGACTAGTTATCAACCTCAACAAAAAGAGATGGCTAGCCCATCAATTTCAGCTTCAAAAGAAATACCAACCCCTACTCAGTCAACACCAGTGAAAGACACTAATATTACTCGTTTACATGCACGTCAGCAGGAGTTAGCTATGCAGAGTCAACGTACAGAAGAGAAGGTGACAATTGATGTTCGCTATCCTAGAAAATATGAGGATGCAACTGAAATTGTTGATTTACTAGCTGGAAATGAAAGTATTTTGATTGATTTCCAATACATGACAGAAGTTCAAGCTCGACGTTGTCTAGATTACTTAGATGGTGCTCGTCATGTTTTAGCAGGTAATATGAAGAAAGTTGCTAGCACAATGTATCTATTGACTCCTGTCAATGTCGTTGTGAATATTGAAGACATCAAACTTTCTGATGATTCACAAAGTGCTGAGTTTGGTTTTGATATTAAACGAAATAGAGCAAGATAATGATTTTTTTAATCCACTTAATCCAAAATGGAGTGAGAATTTACTCATTCATTCTAATAGCATTTGCTCTTCTTTCATGGTTTCCAAACGCCTATGATAGTTCGTTAGGTCGTCTCATCATCAGCCTTGTTCGTCCAGTTATAGAACCTCTTCGTAAACTGAATTTACAATTTGGTGGTCTCGATTTTACTGTCTGGGTAGCCATTATTCTAATCCAATTTATTGGAAGTTTTCTAATTCGGATCTTGTTGTTTCTATGAAAGTAGATCAGGAAATCTATCAACATTTTTCGCATGCTGATATTCCGTTTATTGATAAAGGATTGGAATGGATTAAGAGGGTGGAGGACACTTATGCTCCTATTCTCACCCCATTTATCAATCCTCATCAGGAACAGATACTAAAGGTTTTAGCTAGAACTCATGGGTTAGGGTGTCAAAGTAGTGGTGACATACTTCAAACAGAGTCCATTCGTCTTATTCTGTATCCAGACTACTTTAAACCAGAACTAGCAGATTTTGAGATAGCCTTATTGGAAATTGATTATCCGAGTAAGTTTGAGAAACTAAGTCATGGTAAAATATTAGGAACAATCATCAATCAGTTAGGAATTGACCGTAAATTATTTGGTGATATCTTGGTAGATGAAAAGAGAGCACAGATTTTTGTTAATCGTCATTTCATTCCCCTCTTTATAGACGGGATAAAAAAGATTGGCAAACTTCCTGTATCGCTGGAGGAACGTCCTTTTACCGATAGGATTATATCTAAAATTGACTATAGAGAACAAGAAATTTTAGTTTCGAGTTTTCGATTGGATGCCCTCTTATCAAGTGCCTTGAAATTATCTAGAAATCAAGCTTGTCAACTGATAGATAAAAAATCTGTCCAAGTAAACTATCATCTGGTTGAAAAAAGTGACTACCAGATTTCAGTTGGAGATTTGATTAGTGTGAGAAAGTTTGGACGTCTGAAAGTTGTTAGAGACAATGGTCAGACTAAGAAGGATAAGATAAAATTAAGCATTCAATTATTATTAAGTAAGTGAGGAATAATATGCCAATTACATCATTAGAAATTAAAGATAAAACCTTTGGTACAAGATTTAGAGGTTTTGATCCAGAAGAAGTTGAAGAATTTCTTGAAATTGTTGTTCGTGATTATGAAGATTTAGTTCGAAGCAATCATGATAAAGAGTTGCATATCAAGAGTTTGGAAGAACGTTTGTCTTACTTTGATGAGATGAAAGATTCTTTGAGTCAATCAGTATTGATTGCTCAAGATACGGCAGAGCGTGTAAAACAAGCTGCTAAAGATCGTTCAAATAATATTATCCAACAGGCAGAACAAGATTCACAGCGTTTGCTTGAAGAAGCAAAATATAAGGCTAATGAGATTTTGCGTCAAGCTACTGATAATGCTAAAAAAGTTGCTGTTGAGACTGAAGAATTGAAGAACAAGAGCCGTGTCTTCCACCAACGTCTCAAATCTACAATTGAGAGCCAGTTAGCAATTGTTGAATCATCAGATTGGGAAGATATTCTTCGCCCAACAGCAACTTATCTTCAGACAAGTGATGAAGCATTTAAAGAAGTTGTTGGTGAAGTTCTTGGTGAGTCAGTATATTCACAGCCAGAAGAAGAACCAATCGATATGACTCGTCAATTTACACCTGAAGAAATGGCTGAGTTACAAGCTCGAATTGAGGCTGGTAATAGAGAATTAGCTGAATTTGAAGCTCAACAACATCATTATGTGGAAGAACATTTAGAGCCAGTTGAAGTCGAAGGTCCTTCATCGAATGAGGAAGATACAAATAAAGAATCTGTCCTTATCTTATAATGAATAGTGATATGTGAGAACAATATCTTATCCTTATATTTCCAGCGAGCAGGAGATGGTGTGAGTCCTGTAATCCCTATTGATAAGATTATCCTCTCAAAAACTCAAGTCTGAAGCTAGTAAGATTTGACGTTCCCCACGTTACGGGAAAAGAGGGAGAAAGACTAGATCTTTTTCCGAATAAAGGTGGTACCACGATTTTCGTCCTTTTTGGCAGTCGTGGTTTTTAATTTGTTATTATTTATAAAGGAGATACCATGAAACTCAAAGATACCCTTAACCTTGGGAAAACAGCTTTCCCAATGCGTGCAGGACTTCCTACCAAAGAGCCAGTTTGGCAAAAGGAATGGGAAGATGCAAAACTTTACCAACGTCGTCAAGAATTGAACCAAGGAAAACCTCATTTCACCTTGCATGATGGCCCTCCATACGCGAACGGAAATATCCACGTTGGACATGCTATGAACAAGATTTCAAAAGATATCATTGTTCGTTCAAAATCCATGTCAGGTTTTTACGCACCATTTATCCCTGGTTGGGACACTCATGGTCTGCCAATCGAGCAAGTTTTGGCAAAACAAGGTGTCAAACGTAAAGAAATGGACTTGGTTGAGTACTTGAAACTTTGCCGTGAATACGCTCTTTCTCAAGTAGATAAACAACGTGAAGACTTTAAGCGTTTGGGTGTTTCTGGTGATTGGGAAAATCCATATGTGACGTTGACTCCTGACTATGAAGCAGCCCAAATCCGTGTATTTGGTGAGATGGCTAATAAAGGTTATATCTACCGTGGTGCCAAACCAGTTTACTGGTCTTGGTCATCTGAGTCTGCCCTTGCTGAAGCAGAGATTGAATACCATGATTTGGTTTCAACTTCCCTTTACTATGCCAATAAGGTAAAAGATGGTAAAGATGTTCTAGATACAAATACTTACATCGTTGTCTGGACAACTACTCCATTTACTATCACAGCTTCTCGTGGTTTGACTGTCGGTGCAGATATTGATTACGTTTTGGTTCAACCTGCTGGTGAAGCTCGTAAGTTTGTGGTTGCTGCAGAATTGTTGACTAGCTTGTCTGAGAAATTTGGCTGGGCTGATGTTCAAGTTTTAGCAACTTACCGTGGTCAAGAATTGAACCATATCGTAACAGAACATCCATGGGATACAGCTGTAGATGAATTGGTTATCCTTGGTGACCACGTTACGACTGACTCTGGTACAGGTATTGTCCATACAGCCCCAGGTTTCGGTGAGGACGACTACAATGTTGGTATTGCTAATGGTCTTGAAGTCGCAGTGACTGTTGACGAACGTGGTATCATGATGAAGAATGCTGGTCCTGAGTTTGAAGGTCAATTCTATGAAAAGGTAGTTCCAACTGTTATTGAAAAACTTGGTAACCTCCTTCTTGCCCAAGAAGAAATCTCTCACTCATACCCATTTGACTGGCGTACGAAGAAACCAATCATCTGGCGTGCAGTACCACAATGGTTTGCCTCAGTTTCTAAATTCCGCCAAGAAATCTTGGACGAAATTGAAAAAGTGAAATTCCACTCAGAATGGGGTAAAGTCCGTCTTTACAATATGATCCGTGACCGTGGCGACTGGGTTATCTCTCGTCAACGTGCTTGGGGTGTTCCACTTCCTATCTTCTATGCTGAGGATGGTACAGCAATCATGACTGCTGAAACTATTGAACACGTGGCTCAACTCTTTGAGGAACATGGTTCAAGTATTTGGTGGGAACGTGATGCTAAGGACCTCTTGCCAGAAGGATTTACTCATTCAGGTTCACCAAATGGCGAGTTCAAAAAAGAAACAGATATCATGGACGTTTGGTTTGACTCAGGTTCATCATGGAATGGAGTTGTGGTAAATCGTCCAGAGTTGACTTACCCAGCAGACCTTTACCTAGAAGGTTCTGACCAATACCGTGGTTGGTTCAACTCATCACTCATCACATCTGTTGCCAACCATGGTGTAGCACCTTACAAGCAAATCTTGTCACAAGGTTTTGCCCTTGACGGTAAAGGTGAGAAGATGTCTAAATCTCTTGGAAATACCATTGCTCCAAGCGATGTTGAAAAACAATTTGGTGCAGAAATCTTGCGTCTTTGGGTAACAAGTGTTGACTCAAGTAACGACGTGCGTATCTCTATGGATATCTTGAGCCAAGTCTCTGAAACTTACCGTAAGATTCGTAACACCCTTCGTTTCTTGATCGCCAATACATCTGACTTTAACCCAGCTCAAGATACAGTAGCTTACGATGAGCTTTGTTCAGTTGATAAGTACATGACTATTCGCTTCAACCAGCTTGTCAAGACCATTCGTGACGCTTACGCAAACTTTGAATTCTTGACAATCTACAAGGCCTTGGTGAACTTTATCAACGTTGATTTGTCAGCCTTCTACCTTGATTTTGCTAAAGATGTTGTTTACATTGAAGGTGCCAAATCATTGGAACGCCGTCAAATGCAAACTGTCTTCTATGACATTCTTGTGAAAATCACCAAACTCTTGACACCAATCCTTCCTCACACAGCAGAGGAAATCTGGTCATATCTTGAGTTTGAAGCAGAAGACTTCGTTCAATTGTCAGAATTGCCAGAAGCAGAAACTTTTGCTAATCAAGAAGAAGTCTTGGATACATGGGCTGCCTTCATGGACTTCCGTGGACAAGCTCAAAAAGCCTTGGAAGAGGCTCGTAATGCCAAAGTTATCGGTAAATCACTTGAAGCACACTTGACAGTTTATCCAAATGAAGTTGTGAAAACTTTACTCGAAGCAGTAAACAGCAATGTAGCTCAACTTTTAATCGTGTCAGACTTGACCATCGCAGAAGGATCAGCTCCAGAAGCTGCTGTTAGCTTCGAAGATGTAGCCTTCACTGTTGAACGCGCTGCAGGTGAAGTATGTGACCGTTGCCGTCGTATCGACCCAACAACAGCAGAACGTAGCTACCACGCAGTCATTTGTGACCACTGTGCAAGCATTGTAGAAGAAAATTTTGCGGAAGCAGTCGCAGAAGGATTTGAAGAGAAATAAGTTGTGTAACCACAAGGATTTCCTTGTGGTTTTTGCATATTTATAAATGAGAAGAAAAATGGTTCAAATGAATTGAAGAATGCTGGTACTATTTTGGGACAAGTTAGAGAATTTATAGTATAATGATGGTTGTAGATTAAATATATCAAAATATATATAGAAGTATTTTTGTTTCTTGTAAGTTTATCATAGTGAGGAAGCAAAATGCTTCTTCTATTTTGAAATGGATAAAATAATAGAGAGGATATAGAATGAAAAAATTTTTTGGGGAGAAGCAGCATCGTTTTTCCTTACGAAAGTTGGCGATTGGTCTTGTGTCTGCTTCAATTTCGAGCTTATTTTTTGTCTCCATTGCTAGTAGTGGGACTGTATTTGCTCAAGAAAATGTATCTATTCACTACAAATATGTGACAGATACAGAGTTAAGTAAGCAAGAGAAGGACTTGATTGTAAAGGATATTCCTAAAGTGGCTGAAGATAGTGAGAGTACCTATTATCTAGTCTACCGTATGGATGAGAAAGCCCAACTAGGTCAGTTGCCTAATACTGGTGAGCACAGTAATCTGGTTACCGTTTTCACTGGTGGAGCTCTCGCTTCGATTGGACTCCTTATTTTTGCTGTTTCGAGAAATAAAGGCAAGAAACAAGCGCTGTTGAAGGTTGTTTTGATAACAGGCCTGGGGAGCGGTTTGGTCTCTTCGGTTCAGGCTATTGAAAATCAGCTTTTGCTACAATATAATCAGGAATACCAATTATCCCAAGGAGATAGTCTGCCTTTGCCACGCGCCTTATCAGGTTATACCTACCTAGGCTATATTAAGCAAGACAAAGAGATTAATCAGCAAGAAACTGCTACTAGGGATCAGAAACTAGAGGATACGGTTCAACCTCATTTTCAGACCAAGAATGATGGACAAAAGTCAGGAGATGGGCAGAAAGCTCAGTCTCCAACAAGCCCTGCTGAGAAGCCAATCCCTTCTCAAGATTCATCCAATCCAAAACCGTCTGGTATTGCTAGTGTGGTTCCTCAGGATGAAGTCTTGATTGGTCGAGTGAACAAACCAGAGCTCCTATACAAAGACCAAGAGATTGTAACCAAACTAGACTTTTCAGAAGTGGTTCAAGAAAATCCAGATCTAACAGAGGGAACCATTCGTGTCAAACAAGAAGGTCGTGCTGGGAAGAAGATTGAACTTGTTCGCATTTTCACTGTTGAAAACCAAGAAATTTCCCGAGAGGTTCTCTTGACTAAGGTAGACGAAGCCTTACCACGTATAGTAGAAAAAGGGACTAAGAAGGCAGTTGTACCGAGTGAAATACCCCAGTCTGCAAGAAAAGGTGAGCCTGAGACCCATGCTTCCTTACCAGAATATAAAGGTGAGCAATCGGGAGCTATTGTAGCCCCTGAGACAGCTGAAAATCCAGAATATAGAGGAACTCAATCAGGTGCTATTGTCGAACCTGAGCAAGTAATTCCACAACCAGAGTACAAGGGAATTCAATCTGGTGCCATTGTTGAACCTGAAAAGCAGGAACCAGAGGTTGGAGGTGCCCAGTCCGGAGCGATTGTTGAACCAGAGCAAGTAACTCCACAACCAGAGTACAAGGGAACTCAATCTGGTGCCATCGTCGAACCAGAACAGATACCATCGAAACCATCTTATACAGGCACCCAATCCGGAGCGATTGTTGAACCAGAACAAGTAGCTCCACAACCAGAGTACAAGGGAACTCAATCAGGTGCGATTGTTGAACCAGAGACCCGTGCTTCCTTACCAGAATATAAAGATGAGCAATCAGGAGCTGTTGTAGCCCCAGAGACAGCTGAAAAACTAGCCTATACAGGCACCCAAGCAGGAGCAGTCGTTGAACCCGAGCAAGTCGCTCCATCACCTGAGTATCAGGGAACCCAAGCTGGTGCTATCGTCGAACCGGAAAAAGTTGATCCAGAGGTTGGGGGTGTCCAGTCAGGGGCTTTGGTGGAACCAGAAACGACTGACAAACCAACCTATACAGGCGAGCAGTCTGGAGCAATCGTAGATCCTGAACAGGTGCTACCAACACCAGAGTATACAGGAACTCAAGCGGGAGCGATTGTAGCCCCTGAGACAGCCGACAAACAAGAATATAAAGGTGAGCAATCGGGAGCTGTTGTAGCCCCTGAGACGGTCGAAAAACCAGAATATACAGGCATCCAATCTGGAGCAATAGTCGAACCAGAACAGACACCATCGCAACCATCCTATACAGGTCCCCAATCCGGAGCGGTTATTGAACCAGAGCAAGTAGCTCCACAACAAGAGTACAAGGGAACTCAAGCTGGTGCCATCGTCGAACCGGAGACTCAGCCTTCCTTGCCAGAATATAAAGGTGAGCAATCGGGAGCTGTTGTAACCCCTGAGACAAATGAAAAACCAGAATATACTGGCATTCAATCTGGAGCAATAGTCGAACCAGAACAGGTACCATCGAAACCATCTTATACAGGTACCCAATCCGGAGCGATTGTTGAACCCGAACAAATTGCCCCTCTTCCAGAATATACTGGTAATATTGAGCAAGAAAAACCAGAAAATCCGGCTGAAAAACCAAAAGAAAAAGATCCAGAAAAAACACTCGAATTAAGAAATGTTTCTGATCTGGAGTTATATAGTCAGACCAATGGTACTTACAAACAACATGTTTCTTTAGACAGTGTTCCAAGTAATCCAGACACTTACTTTGTTAAGATCAAATCGTCGTCATTCAAAGATGTCTATCTACCTGTCGCTTCAATAACTGCAGAAATAAAAAATGGACAATCAGTTTATAAAATCATAGCCAAAGCTGAGAAACTCCAGCAAGAGCTAGAAAATAAATATGTCGATAATTTCACCTTCTATCTCGCAAAAAAGGCCACAGAAGAAACAACAACCTTCACTTCCTTTAGCAACCTGGTTAAAGCTATCAACAAGAATCTCTCTGGAACCTATCATTTAGCGGCTAGCTTGAATGCCAACGAAGTGGAGTTGGGACCTGATGATAGATCTTACATCAAGGGCACCTTTACTGGTCAGTTGATTGGTGAAAAAGATGGTAAGCGGTATGCTATTTACAACTTGAAAAAGCCTCTTTTTGAAAGCTTGAGAGGGGCCACAGTAGAAAAGTTGAGCCTAAAAAATGTCTCTATTTCAGGTAAAGATGATATCGGTTCACTGACCAATGAAGCTACGGATAACACAAAGATTAAGCAAGTTCATGTCGATGGTGTTCTGGCTGGGGAACGTGGTATCGGTGGTTTGTTGGCTAAGGCAGACCAATCAAGCATCACAGAGAGCAGTTTTAAGGGAAGAATTGTTAATACTTACGAAACGACTGCGGCATACAATATTGGTGGTTTGGTTGGTCATTTGACAGGAGGCAGAGCTTCACTGACTAAGTCAAAAGCGACAGTAGCCATTTCCTCCAACACCAATAGTTCAGATCAGACTGTTGGTGGGCTAGCAGGTCTAGTAGACCAAGATGCGCATATACAGGATAGCTATGCTGAAGGTGATATCAACAATGTCAAGCACTTTGGTAGAGTTGCGGGTGTGGCTGGATATTTGTGGGATCGAAAGACGAATGAGGAACAGCATGCAGGAAGATTGACCAATGTACTAAGTGATGTCAATGTAACCAACGGGAATGCTATTACCGGTTACCACTATAATGAAATGAAGGTGGCTAATACATTCAGCAACAAAGCTAATAGAGTCTACAATGTCACCTTGGTCAGGGAAGAAGTCGTCAGCAAGGAATCATTTGTAGAAAGAGGAACAATTTTAGATGCTTCTGAAGTGACTAATAAAAAAGCAGAAATCAATCCTCTCACCCCTCCAACAGTGGAGCCTCTTTCAACAAGTGGTAGTAAAGAAAGTGATTTTTCTAAGGTGAAGCATTATCAAGCTCAGCGCGCCTTGGCTTATAAAAATATTGAAAAATTGCTACCTTTCTACAACAAGGCAACCATCGTCAAATACGGAAACCTAGTTAACGAGAACAGTCTTTTATATCAAAAAGAACTCTTGTCAGCAGTCATGATGAAGGATGACCAAGTCATCACAGATATTGTTTCCAACAAATATACTGCAAACAAACTCTTGCTCCATTATCAGGATCATTCCTCTGAAACATTCCAGCTCAAGTACCAGACTGATTTTGCTAAGTTAGCAGAATATAGTCTAGGAGATACGGGGCTTCTCTATACGCCAAACCAATTCTTGTATAATCAAGAAACGATTATCCAGCAAGTCTTACTAGAATTGAAGAAGGTAAATTATCATTCAGACGCTATTAGAAACACACTTGGTATTTCACCAAAAGTGAAGCAAACCGAGCTCTATTTAGAAGAACAGTTTACTAAAACGAAGGAACATCTAGAAGAAAGTCTGAGAAAACTCTTGTCAGCGGATGCTGGTCTAGTGGAAAACAATCAAGTAATGACAGGTTACATCGTAGATAAAATCAAGCGCAACAAGGAAGCCTTGCTTCTTGGTATGAGCTACTTAGAGCGTTGGTATAACTTTAGCTATGGTCAGGTTAATATTAAAGACTTGGTCTTGTATCACCTTGATTTCTTTGGCAAAGGAAATGCATCTCCGTTAGATACTTTGATTGAGTTAGGGAAATCAGGATTTAATAATCTGCTTGCTAAGAACAACGTTGATACTTATGGTATCAGTCTTGCCAGCCATCATGGAACGACAGATTTGTTTAGCACGCTAGAAAATTACCGAAAAGTCTTTTTACCAAACACTAGCAACAATGACTGGTTTAAAAAACAGACCAAAGCTTTCATTGTCGAAGAAAAATCCACTATTGCAGAGGTCAAAACCAAGCAAGAGCAAGCAGGAACTAAGTACTCTATCGGTGTTTATGACCGAATTACTAGTAGTACTTGGAAATACCGCAATATGGTCTTGCCTCTCCTTACTTTGCCAGAAAGATCTGTATTTGTCATCTCAACCTTGTCTAGCCTAGGATTTGGCGCTTACGATCGCTACCGCAACAGTGACTATAAAGCTGGAGATGAACTCAATAAGTTTGTTGAAGATAATGCGCGTGAAACAGCCAAGCGTCAGCGAGATCACTACGATTATTGGTATCGTATTTTAGATAATCAGGGACGTGAAAAACTCTATCGTACGATCCTGCTTTATGATGCCTATAAGTTTGGTGATGATCATACTGAAGGAAAGGCTTCAACAATCGCAGACTTTGAGAATTCAAATCCTGCAATGCAACATTTCTTTGGACCAGTTGGTAACAAGGTGGTTCATAATCATCACGGTGCATACGCAACAGGAGATGGTGTCTATTATATGTCTTACCGTATGTTGGATAAGGATGGCGCTATTACGTATACCCATGAGATGACCCATGATTCAGATCAGGATATCTATCTTGGTGGCTATGGTAGAAGAAGTGGTCTTGGTCCTGAATTCTTTGCTAAAGGCTTATTACAAGCGCCAGATCATCCAAATGATGCAACCATTACCATTAACTCAATCTTGAAACATTCAAAATCAGATAGCATGGAAGGATCCCGTCTACAAGTCTTAGATCCGACGGAACGATTCAAAGATGCATCTGATCTCCAGAAATACGCTCATAATATGTTTGACCTCATCTATCTGTTGGAATATCTTGAAGGGCAATCGATCGTTAAGAAACTGAATGTTTCCCAGAAAATGGAAGCTCTCAGAAAAATCGAGAATCACTATCTAACAGATCCTGCTGATGGCAATGATGTTTATGCTACTAATGTTGTGAAAAATTTGACTGAAGATGAATCTAAAAAATTGACCAGCTTTGATAGTTTGATTGACAATAACATTCTTTCGGCTCGTGAGTATCAGGCTGGCACTTATGAGAGAAATGGCTACTTTACGATTAAACTCTTTGCACCAATCTTTTCAGCATTGAGCAGTGAGAAAGGAACTCCTGGAGATCTTATGGGGCGTAGGATAGCTTATGAACTCTTAGCTGCTAAAGGATTTAAAGATGGTATGGTCCCATATATTTCCAACCAATATGAAGAAATTGCTAAACAAAATGGTCAGACAATTAACCTCTACGGTAAAAAGCAAGGATTAGTGACAGATAAGCTTGTTTTAGAAAAACTATTTGGTGGCCAGTATTCATCTTGGGCAGCCTTTAAAAAAGCTATGTATCAAGAGCGCGTTGCTCAGTTTGATCGTTTGACTAAAGTTACTTTTAAAGATCCGACGCAATCGTGGATGAGCAATGCCACGAAAACCATTCAAAGAGTAAAAGAGTTGCAAGAACTCATGGACCAAGCTGTTTTACAGGATGCTACAGGTCCTCGTTGGAGTGACTATAACCCAGAAACTGACAGTGCAGTTCATAAACTTAAGAGAGCAGTCTTTAAAGCCTACCTAGACCAAACAAATGATTTTAGAACCTCTATTTTTGCAAATAAAAAGTAATAAATTATAGAAGTTCCTAATCAGGATGAGAGGACTTTACTTCCTGACTGTCAGAACTTGTCGATTTTAACTAGCTTTTTTGTGAAAAATTGTGTAAAATAGAATAGATAAACGAGGGGAAACCTCGGAAAATTTAAAGGAGAATCTATCTAATGGTAAAATTGGTTTTTGCTCGCCACGGTGAGTCTGAATGGAACAAAGCTAACCTTTTCACTGGTTGGGCTGATGTTGATTTGTCTGAAAAAGGTACACAACAAGCGATTGACGCTGGTAAATTGATCAAAGAAGCTGGTATCGAATTTGACCAAGCTTACACTTCAGTATTGAAACGTGCGATTAAAACAACTAACTTGGCTCTTGAAGCTTCTGACCAATTGTGGGTTCCAGTTGAAAAATCATGGCGTTTGAACGAACGTCACTACGGTGGTTTGACTGGTAAAAACAAGGCTGAAGCTGCTGAACAATTTGGTGATGAGCAAGTTCACATCTGGCGTCGTTCATACGATGTATTGCCTCCAAACATGGACCGTGATGATGAGCACTCAGCTCACACTGACCGTCGTTACGCTTCACTTGACGATTCAGTTATTCCAGATGCTGAAAACTTGAAAGTGACTTTGGAACGTGCCCTTCCATTCTGGGAAGATAAAATCGCTCCAGCTCTTAAAGATGGTAAAAACGTATTCGTAGGAGCTCACGGTAACTCAATCCGTGCCCTTGTAAAACACATCAAAGGTTTGTCAGATGACGAAATCATGGACGTGGAAATCCCTAACTTCCCACCATTGGTATTCGAATTCGACGAAAAATTGAATGTAGTTTCTGAATACTACCTTGGAAAATAATTTATAAAAAGAAAGCCTAGGAATACCTAGGTTTTTCTTTTTATTCTAGTATCCAACTCTTCGAAAAAGCGTTATAATGATATTAAGAAGTAGTTAAAGAAAATGAGGTTGATGATGGCTTATATTGAGATGAAACATTGTTACAAGCGATATCAGGTTGGGAACACGGAGATTGTGGCCAATAGCGATGTGAATTTTGAGATTGAAAAGGGTGAATTGGTTATCATTCTAGGTGCATCTGGTGCGGGCAAGTCAACGGTTCTTAACCTTCTTGGGGGAATGGATACCAATGACGAGGGGGAAATCTGGATTGATGGTGCCAATATTGCAGATTATAGTTCCCACCAGAGGACAAATTATCGTAGAAATGATGTCGGTTTTGTTTTTCAGTTTTATAATCTAGTTTCCAATCTGACAGCTAAGGAAAATGTGGAGTTGGCTTCAGAAATCGTGACAGATGCCTTGAATCCCGAGCAAGTTCTGACAGATGTGGGTCTTGCTCATCGGATGAATAATTTTCCAGCCCAGCTTTCTGGAGGGGAGCAACAGCGAGTCTCCATTGCACGCGCAGTAGCCAAAAATCCTAAAATTCTCCTTTGTGATGAACCAACTGGAGCCTTGGATTATCAGACAGGCAAGCAAGTCTTGAAGATTCTCCAAGACATGTCTCGTCAAAAGGGAGCGACGGTGATTATCGTGACTCACAATAGCTCGCTAGCTCCTATCGCAGATCGGGTGATTCACATGCGTGATGCCACTGTTATGAGAGTAACAATCAATGAGCATCCACAGGCTATCGATACATTGGAGTATTAGCATGAAAAAAACATACCGAAAAGACTTGCTCCAGTCGGTGACTGCTTCCAAGGGACGCTTTTTATCTATCTTGACCTTGATGATGCTGGGGTCTTTAGCTCTAGTAGGTCTCAAAGTGACTAGCCCAAATATGGAACGTACAGCTGAGGATTATCTCCGTAAAGCAAATACCTTGGATCTGGCAGTGATAGCTGATTATGGATTGGATAAAAAGGATCAAGACGAACTAAAGACCCTTCAAGGAGCAAGTGTTGAGTTTGGCTATATGGCAGACCTAACCGTTGAAAATAGTGAAGAAGCGGTTCGACTTTATTCCAAGCCGGAGGGAATTTCAACCTTCCAAGTGACAGAAGGACGACTTCCAGAGGCTGATGGGGAAATTTCCTTGGCAGATTTCTGGAAAGACCGCTATCAGATTGGACAGACTATCACCTTTAGCAAGAAAGAAGAGAAGATCGTCATAAAATCCCAATCTTTCACCATTACTGGATTTGTCCATTCGGGTGAAATGCTTTCTCAAAAAGACTTGGGAGGGGCTAGTAGTGGAAATGGAAGTTTGGCAGGTTATGGAGTGATTGTAGCCAGTCAGTTTGACTCAGATGTTTATAGCATTGCGCGTGTGCGCTATGATGATTTAAAAAATTTGGATGCTTTTTCATCAGACTATAGAAGCAAACGAGATCAACACCAGGAAGACTTACAAAACTTGCTTGCCGATAATGGTCAAAAAAGATTGGCAAGTATCAAAGCAAATGGGCAAAAGAGCTTGGAAGAGGGAAAAGTAGAACTCCAAATAGCTAAAAGCAACCTTCAAAAAGGCAAGAGTCAGATAGAACAGACTGAAAGTCGATTGAAAACTCAAGAAGAACAAGTGACCGCTTTGCCTGAGCCTCAAAAGAGTCAAGCCAAGGAGCAATTGACAAAAGCTAAGGAAGAATTGGCTACAGAAAAAGAAAAAATGGCTCAGACAGAGAGTAATCTAGCCAAGGAAAAAGAGAAGCTTGAACAACACCAGAAAGAGCTTGATGAACTGGCAGAGCCTACTTACCATGTATATAACCGCCAAACCATGCCAGGCGGTCAAGGCTATCTCATGTACAGTAACGCTTCAGCAAGTATTCGTTCTGTCGGGAATATCTTTCCCGTGGTGCTTTTTATGGTTGCTGCAATGGTAACCTTTACAACTATGACTCGCTTTGTGGATGAAGAGCGCACCAATGCTGGTATTTTCAAGGCTCTAGGTTATAAGAATAAAGATATTGTTGCCAAGTTTGTCCTCTATGGTTTTCTTGCAGGAACTGTAGGAACCGTTTTAGGAACGCTTTTAGGACATTATCTCCTTGCAGGCGTGATTTCGGATGTTATAACAGCTGGAATGGTCGTTGGGAAAAGTCAGGAGTATTTCTACTGGTCTTATAGCCTTCTTGCCCTGGCCTTAAGTTGGGTATCCAGTGTCTTGCCAGCTTATCTAGTGGCACGGAGGGAATTGCACGATGAAGCAGCCCAACTTTTGCTGCCCAAACCTCCCGTTAAAGGATCAAAGATTTTGCTGGAACGCCTGAGTTTTATTTGGAGTCGTTTGAGCTTCACTCATAAGGTTACGGCGCGAAATATTTTCCGTTATAAGCAACGGATGTTGATGACCATTTTTGGAGTTGCGGGTTCGGTTGCTCTCCTATTTGCAGGTCTTGGCATTCAGTCTTCTGTGGGAGGAGTTGTCGATCGTCAATTTGAACAAATCCAGCAATACCAGATGATTGTAGCGGAAAAGAGCAGTGTAACGGAGCAAGAAAAAGCAGATCTAGAAAGTGCCTTGCAAGCTAATCCTATCCATGCTTACCAAAAAATCTACTCTAAATCCATTGAAAAAGATTTCAAAGGAAAAGCAGGACTTCAGACTATCACTATAATGGTCACAAGCAGAGAAAATTTCAAACCCTTTATCGCATTAGAGGAAAATGGCCAAGAGGTGCAGGTCACAGATGGAGCAGTCGTGAGTCAAAAACTAGCTCAACTAGCAGGTGTTACGGTTGGAGATAAGCTGGAGCTTGATGGAAAAGAAATCAGGGTATCGGCTATTTCTGAAAACTATGTTGGACACTTTGTTTATCTCAACCGAGCGACATACGAACAAGTCTACGGTACCAGTCCGAAAGACAATACCTACCTAGTAAAATTAAAAGAGCCAACACCATCCAATACGGAGAAAGAAGCTGCGGCCTTTATGAAAAAAACTGCTGTTTCTGGGGTGGTCCAAAATGCAACAGCTATCCACCTCTTTGAATCCGTGGCTAGTTCGCTCAATAAAACCATGGCAATCCTTATCCTTGTTTCCGTCTTGCTAGCCATTGTCATTCTTTACAATCTCACCAATATCAATGTGGCAGAACGTATCCGTGAACTTTCGACCATCAAGGTTCTCGGTTTCCATAATAAAGAAGTGACCCTCTATATCTACCGCGAGACCATGGTGCTGTCTTTTGTGGGGATTGTTCACGGTTTGGTAGCCGGCTACTATTTACATCAATTTTTGATTCAAATGATCTCACCTGCCACCATACTTTTTTATCCACGAGTCAGCTGGGAAGTCTATGCTCTTCCAATCATCGCAGTGACTGTAATCTTAGCCTTACTGGGGCTCTTTGTCAATCACCACTTGAGAAAGGTGGATATGCTTGAAGCTCTGAAATCAGTAGAGTAGGTCAAGTTTTTAAAAAGTAAATCTGTTGACAAAGTCTCTGCTTCTTGGTAGAATAAGAACTGTCGGAAAGACAAATAACTTCTTCTTGGTTGCAGGCATGCCAACCTGTCACTCGGATGAAGCCAAATAAAAAGGAGAAACATCATGGCAATCTCAAAAGAGAAAAAAAATGAAATCATCGCACAATATGCACGTCACGAAGGTGATACAGGTTCAGTAGAGGTTCAAGTTGCTGTCCTTACTTGGGAAATCAACCACCTTAACGAACACATCAAACAACACAAAAAAGACCACGCTACTTACCGTGGATTGATGAAGAAAATCGGTCGCCGTCGTAACTTGCTTGCATACTTGCGTAAAAACGATGTTAACCGTTACCGTGAGTTAATCAACTCTCTAGGACTTCGTCGCTAATCTTGCGTCTAAAACGTTTCTATACTTCGTTGGCTTCGGCTTGATGTACCATTAGTACAATCTTCGCCTCGTCCGCCTAGTCTATAAACGTTTTATCCAGCAAGACTGGAGCTCTCTGATTTTCAGAGGGCTTTTTTATTGAGGTTTTATCGGTCACAATTTTGGAGACTACAAAAATCTCAAATGGTATCAGCTAATTACACCATAAAGGTGCGCAGCTACTCGGCTTGAAAAGCCGAGTAGCTGTCTGCAAGCCCCCTCGGAGAGCCCACACTTTACGAAGTAAAGTATAGTATGTTATACTTTACATGGAAGTAGTCACCGAATTTCAGTTAGAAATTACTTTGTAACTATATTTTGAGGAGGAGTAAAATGCTTTCCTACGTTCGACATTACCCACTAGCGATAGCTAAATTAATGTGTCTGTGCTCTCCTAAAATCTGCTGATTTATTACTGACTAATACAGGAGTTTTTTTATGGTACAGACAATCATATCTGCTATTGGTGTTTATATTTCTACCAGTATCGATTATTTAATTATTTTAATTATTTTATTTGCACAGCTATCACAGAATAAACAAAAATGGCATATTTATGCGGGGCAATATCTAGGCACAGGCTTACTTGTAGGGGCGAGTTTAGTTGCTGCTTATGTCGTTAATTTCGTGCCTGAAGAATGGATGGTTGGATTGCTTGGTTTAATCCCTATCTATTTAGGGATTCGCTTTGCAATTGTTGGAGAAGGTGAGGAAGAAGAGGAAGAAATTATTGAAAGATTAGAACAAAGCAAGGCAAATCAACTGTTTTGGACAGTTACATTGCTGACAATTGCATCTGGCGGAGATAATTTAGGTATCTATATACCTTATTTTGCTTCGTTAGATTGGTCACAGACTCTCGTGGCCTTGCTTGTGTTTGTAATCGGCATAATTATCTTATGCGAGATTAGTCGGGTGTTATCCTCTATTCCGTTAATATTCGAGACAATTGAAAAATACGAGCGAATCATTGTGCCCTTAGTATTCATTCTACTTGGACTATACATCATGTATGAAAATGGCACGATAGAGACTTTTCTGATCGTGTAGATTTTTTTGTTTCACTAGGATTTTAGCCCGAGCTCAAATTGGCTCTCTGATTTTCAGAGGGCTTTTTATGTTGTCACTTTACCTCGATATACTCAAGTATAATCTTCGGTTACGATTATTAGCACTGTAAGACCAACTATATTTATTTTTCTCATCTTGTTCCATTGTTGAAAATATGGTATACTTTTCATGAGAATTTTCTAAATTTTTAAGATTCTATCAAAGGAGGTTTGCATGCTTTCCAAATTTTCTGGAAGCCGACAAGACCAGCAATTTGTGTTACTTTTAGTTATTTTGCTAGGTATTTTAGGGATTTCTCTCTTTCTAGCAGTTTCAATGGGATCTGTTGCGATTGATCTAGGAGATACCTATCGGATTATTTTGAGCAGGTTGGGATTTCCTCTTGAGATAGGAGAGGTTTCCAAGTCCACTCTTGCCATTGTATGGAACATGAGATTCCCTCGAGTATTGTTAGGTTTGATAGTAGGAGCAGGCCTTTCTATGTGTGGTAGTGTGATGCAGTCCACGGTAAACAATCCCATCGCAGAGCCTTATGTCTTAGGAATCTCTGCTGGTGCAACTCTAGGTGCAACCTTGAGCATCATTCTTGGTTTAAAAGTGATGATTAGCCTTGGAGCTTTTCTTGGCGCTATTTTGGCAACAATTGCTGTCATCATCATTGCCTCTATGCAGGGAAGGATGACGACTTCCAGTCTGATTTTATCAGGAACGGTGGTCAACGCTCTCTTTCTGGCTTTTTCAAACTTTATTATCTCAGTTGGAGCTAATGCGGATAGTGTGATGACCATTAAGTTTTGGACCATGGGCTCGCTCGCTGGGACTTCCTGGGCAGACTTGGTCCTGCCAACTATAGTAGTAGGAATAGCCTTTCTATTTTTCTCTACTCAGTATCGTGTTTTCAATGCGATGATGATGGGAGATGAGGCTGCTTTAACTTTGGGGATTCCCTTACGCTTTTATTGGTATCTTTATGTGACAATGGTGGCTGTGCTGACAGCAATCTTAGTGGCAACCTGTGGGATTATTGGATTTGTCGGTCTGATTACTCCACATTTAGCTCGAGGGTTAGTAGGAACGAATTACAAGAGGCTTTTTCCTGTTGCAACCTTGCTAGGTGCCCTTTTTGTCATCTGGGCAGATATACTCTCTCGTATTATCATTCCAAACGCAGAGCTTCCTATTGGTATTTTCACAGCCTTGGTAGGTGCTCCCTTCTTTATCTACATTGTTGGAGGTAGGCGAAGGGAGGTGAGGATCTGATATGGACTTGATTTGTCAGGATATCCACTTTGGACTAGGAGAGAAAAAAATCCTCAAAGGAGTCTCTCTTAAGGTTGAAGGGAATCAATTTCACACGATATTAGGGCCAAATGGAAGCGGGAAAACCAGTCTACTTAAACTCCTCTATCGTCAGGAAAAGGCAGATAAAGGATTGATAAGCCTAGATGGAAAGCCTCTGGAACAATGGACGCTCAAAGAAACAGCTAAGCAAATGGCAGTTGTGACCCAGTTTAATCAATTGCAGTTTGATTGTACAGTTGAAGAAATCGTCTTGCTGGGAAGAACTCCCCACCTCTCTTTTTTACAGAAGGAAAGGGAAAGGGATTATGCGCTCGTTCAAGATGCCCTCGTTAAGGTGGATATGCTTGAGAAGAAAACTCGTCTCTATTCGTCCCTGTCAGGGGGAGAGAAACAGCGAGTTTTACTAGCCCGCGCCTTGGCGCAAGAACCGACTCTCTTGCTCCTGGACGAACCGACCAATCACCTGGATATCAGGTATCAGCTAGACTTGTTGGCCATTGTGAAGAATCTCAAGGTCAATGTTCTAGCTGTTCTGCATGATATTCAACTTGCTTGTCGCTATTCGGATTATCTCTATCTGATGAAAGAGGGAGAAATCCTTTACCAAGGGACTCCGAAGGAGACCATCACCCCTGAGTCATTGCAAACTGTATACGGAGTTCAAAGTCAGGTTACTTGGACCGAGGATCAGCAAGCTATGATTCACTATTTATAAGAATGAAAAGGAAAACAAGATGAAAAAAACACTAAGCATTTTACTCGTAACAGTAGCTACCTTAACTTTGGCAGCTTGTGGTAACACTACTACAGAAAAAGCTACCACACAATCTAGCACAGAAACAAGTCAAAAGGCGAGCACAGAGACGACTTATCCACTAACGGTCAAAACCTACGACGCTAAGGGAAATGAAGTCGAACAAGTTTTTGACAAGGCACCTGAAAAAGTTATCACCAACAATCTTTCAACCACTGAAATCTTATTGGAGTTAGGCTTGAAGGATAAAATTGCTGGCATGCTCAATCCAGACAATGCTGTGACGGACAAATACAAGGATGCGATTGCGACTATTCCTCAAATTGGCGATAAAAAAACAGTCTCACAAGAGACAGTCCTTTCTTATGAGCCAGACGCTGTGATGGGACGAAACATGATGTTTTCTGAAAAATCCTTGGGGACAGTTAGCACTTGGAATGAAAATAAAATCCCAGTTTATACTCAAAAAGCTTCTCTCTCAACGATTCAGCAAGATTTGGGGAATATCGTAGAAGATGTCAAAAATCTTGGAATGATTTTTAATGTTCAGGACAAGGCTAATGAATACGCAGCCCAATTACAAACTAAAATTGACGCTGTTAAGAAAGCAAACCCAGTAAGTCAAGGTGAAAAGAAAAAGGCTTTGATTATGGTTGCTTATAATGATGAAACCTTTGGTGCCTACAAGTCTGCTTTGCAAGAAAGTTTGCTGAACCAACTTGGTTATACAAACGTTGCTACGGGGACATCAGGCTTGACCTTGGAAAATCTCGTGTCAATGGATCCTGAATTGATTATCTATGTAACCAGCGACCGCAATAAAAAATTGGATGAAAAAGCAGTAGAGTTGATGAAGGCAAATGCTGTTTTGGAAAGCGTTCCTGCTATTAAGAATCAAAAAATCATGACCATCTCTTACGATGAGTTGATGGACTATGGTCCAGCAGTGATTGATTCCCTTGAGAAAATCAATGACTTTATCAATAAATAATGAGTTTGATTGGGAAGGAATTCAAGTCAAAATCAGCCTTCCTTCTAACTACGACCCCAATCAAACCTATCCGGCTATTTTATTGAATGATGGAAACTTGGATTTCCTATCTTCACTTTCAGAATCTGTGATTTTAGTGGGCTTGACCTCTAAAAATCGCCTAGATGATTACACTCCCTGGAAGGCAGCTGCTCTGAGAGATGGAGCCCCAGATTTTGGTGGTCAGGCAAAAGCCTATCATGATCATTTATTTGGAGGTCTTTTAGACAAGTTGCAGTCGCTTTATCACCTGGACGAAACTCGCCTTGCTTATGGAGGCTACTCACTAGGTGGTTTGGCGGCAGTCTACAGTCTTTTCAGCTTTGACAAGGTTTCCTGTATCTTTTCGATCTGCGGTTCCTTTTGGTATCCTGATTTTGTGACTTATTGCAAGGCAGAGACAGTGAAAAATCTAGACTGTTTGCTGTATTTACAGAACGGTCAAACAGAAGGAGCACACCATACTAATCGCTTGGCTCAAGCACCAGCCTATGCTGAGCAGATCCATACCAGTCTTCAGAAAAGCTATCCGACCGGTCAGTTTGTCTTTGATCCTTATGGACACCATGAACAAGTAGCTGAGCGATTTCTAGCTTTTTCTAGCTGGTTGGCCCAAAAATGGAAAATCGAATAAAAGATTTATCCCTTGGCACATGCCAAGGGATTGTTGTATTTATTTAACCAAGTTTTTCTCTCTTTTTATCTGGATTCCATACGAAGCTTGCGATAAAGCTAAAGATGATGGTTAGGATAGCGAGGATAATGGCAAGGATGAGGGCAGGAATGCGGATAAACCACCAGAGTGGGTTTGGTTTTTTATCATTGTGCCATTGTTTCGTTTCGTCGTCTAGACGTTGAAATTCTGATTGGATACGATTGGCGACTGTTTCAATGCCTTCATCATTCATTTTCTTGATATCTGAGATATCGATTGGATTTCCAAAGTTCATATCGACACGCTCGCGGCTAACCAAGCCCTTCAAAGTCATGGGACCTGTGTAGGTAACAGGCATGATACGGACCTTGGCCATTTTGGCAATCAGGGCTACGCCACCCTTGACATCGTTTGAGTGACGGCTTCCGCTTGGAAACATGATGAGAGAGCGATCACTTTTTTTAAGAACATTGATAGGATATTTGATGGCAGAAGCACTAGGATTTTCACGGTCAATAGGAAAGGCACCACACATACGAATCCACCAACCAAAGATACGGTTGGTAAAGAGTTCTTTTTTTGCCATAAAGATGAATTGTTTTGGCTTGGTCGCAAAGGCCATGTAAACAGGATCCCACCAGGTACGGTGAGGGGCAACCAGAATATAATTTTCATCTTGATTAGGAATTTTATCAGTATTATGATAATGGGCATTGCCATTGATGGACCATAGGAGCAAGACAACCAATCCACGTAAATAAGTATAAAACATGCGATCTCCTTCGATTATTTTCTTGTTATTATTATACCTTATCAAAGGAGGGCTGGCAAACTTTTCCCTTGACCAGGTCCATATTTGGGATGAGATTAGAATTCTTTTAGAAAAAATGATATGATAGAATTTATGGATAAAAATAAGATTATGGGATTAACCCAAAGAGAAGTCAAGGATAGACAGGCTAAGGGCTTGGTCAATGATTTTACTGCTTCGGCCAGTACCAGCACTTGGCAAATCGTTAAACGAAATGTCTTTACCCTTTTTAACGCTTTGAACTTTGCCATTGCTTTGGCCCTTGCCTTTGTGCAGGCTTGGAGCAATCTGGTCTTTTTTGCTGTTATCTGCTTTAACGCTTTTTCTGGAATTGTGACCGAGCTACGGGCCAAACACATGGTGGACAAGCTCAATCTCATGACCAGGGAAAAGGTCAAGACTATTCGTGATGGCCAAGAAGTGGCTCTGAATCCTGAAGAATTGGTGCTAGGAGATGTCATTCGTTTGTCTGCAGGAGAGCAGATTCCCAGTGATGCCTTGGTCTTGGAAGGCTTTGCGGAAGTCAATGAAGCCATGTTGACGGGGGAAAGTGATTTGGTGCAAAAGGAAGTTGATGCCTTGCTTTTGTCAGGAAGTTTCCTAGCTAGTGGGTCAGTTTTAGCTCAAGTTCACCATGTCGGTGCAGACAACTATGCTGCCAAACTCATGCTGGAAGCCAAGACCGTTAAACCAATCAACTCTCGTATCATGAAATCGCTGGACAAGTTAGCAGGTTTTACTGGAAAGATTATCATTCCTTTTGGCCTGGCTCTCTTGCTGGAAGCCTTGATCTTAAAAGGCCTGCCTCTCAAGTCATCCGTTGTAAACTCGTCGACAGCCCTTTTGGGAATGTTGCCTAAGGGAATTGCCCTTTTGACCATTACTTCGCTCTTGACTGCAGTGATTAAGTTGGGCTTGAAAAAGGTCTTGGTGCAGGAGATGTACTCTGTTGAGACCTTGGCGCGCGTGGATATGCTCTGTTTGGACAAGACGGGTACCATCACCCAAGGAAAGATGCAGGTGGAGTCCGTTCTTCCGCTGACGGAAACTTACGGTGAAGAGGCTATTGCCAGCATCCTGACCAGCTACATAGCCCATAGTGAGGATAAAAATCCAACTGCCCAAGCCATTCGCCAGCGTTTCCAAGGTCAGGTAGCCTACCCTATGATTTCCAATCTTCCCTTCTCCAGTGACCGCAAGTGGGGAGCCATGGAGTTAGAAGGTTTGGGAACAGTTTTCTTAGGTGCACCTGAGATGTTGCTAGAAAATGAAGTCCCTGAAGCCAGAGAGGCCTTGGAGAGAGGGTCACGTGTCTTGGTCTTAGCTCTCAGTCAGGAGAAATTAGACCATCACAAACCACAAAAACCATCTGATATTCAGGCTCTAGCCTTGCTGGAAATCTTGGACCCCATTCGAGAAGGAGCAGCAGAGACGCTGGACTATCTCCGTTCTCAGGAAGTGGGGCTCAAGATTATCTCTGGTGACAATCCAGTTACGGTATCCAGCATTGCCAAGAAGGCTGGTTTTGCGGACTACCACAGCTATGTAGATTGCTCAAAAATCACGGATGAGGAATTGGTTGCTATGGCTGAAGAGACAGCTATTTTCGGACGTGTTTCCCCTCATCAAAAGAAACTCATCATCCAAACACTGAAAAAAGCGGGGCATACAACAGCTATGACAGGGGACGGAGTCAATGATATCCTGGCTCTTCGTGAGGCGGATTGCTCTATCGTAATGGCGGAGGGAGACCCAGCAACCCGTCAGATTGCCAATCTGGTTCTCTTGAACTCTGACTTTAATGATGTTCCTGAGATTCTCTTTGAAGGTCGTCGCGTGGTCAATAACATTGCCCACATCGCTCCGATTTTCTTGATAAAGACCATTTATTCTTTCTTGCTCGCAGTCATCTGTATCGCCAGTGCTGTACTAGGTCGATCAGAGTGGATTTTGATTTTCCCCTTCATTCCGATTCAGATTACCATGATAGACCAATTCGTGGAAGGTTTCCCACCATTCGTTTTGACTTTTGAGCGAAATATCAAGCCTGTTGAGCCAAACTTCCTCAGAAGATCCATGCTTCGTGCCCTACCAAGCGCTCTCATGGTCGTCTTCAGTGTTCTTTTTGTGAAAATATTTGGAAGTAGCCAAGGTTGGTCTGAGTTAGAAATCTCAACCCTCCTCTATTATCTCTTGGGGTCAATTGGTTTCTTATCCGTATTTAGAGCCTGCATGCCATTTACCCTATGGCGTGTCCTCTTGATTGTTTGGTCAGTAGGAGGCTTCCTAGCCACAGCCCTCTTCCCAAGAATCCAAAAACTACTTGAAATTTCGACACTTACAGGACAAACATTGCCTGTTTATGGGGCCATGATGTTAATCTTTACTGTGATTTTCATCCTGACTAGTCGCTATCAAGCCAGAAAATAAAGAAAGACTGCAATCTGTGGATTGCGGTCTTTTTAGGTACAAGATTGCCATCCGAAATGTGGTATAATAAGAGGTAATAGAGTTTTGGAAAGTGAGAGAAAATGATTTCAAAGAGATTAGAATTGGTGGCTTCCTTTGTGCCCCAGGGTGCCATTTTACTAGATGTGGGAAGTGACCATGCTTATCTGCCTATCGAGTTGGTCGAAAGAGGCCAAATCAAAAGTGCCATTGCGGGTGAGGTGGTGGAAGGCCCCTATCAGTCTGCGGTTAAAAATGTTGAGGCGCATGGTCTAAAGGAGAAAATCCAAGTCCGTTTAGCCAATGGCTTTGCAGCCTTTGAAGAGGCAGATCAGGTATCGGTCATCACTATTGCTGGCATGGGCGGCCGTTTGATTGCTAGGATATTAGAAGAAGGCTTGGACAAGTTAGCTAATGTAGAACGATTGATCCTCCAGCCTAATAATCGTGAAGACGACTTGCGTAGCTGGCTACAAGAGAACGGATTTCAGATTGTAGCTGAAAGCATCTTAGAAGAAGCTGGCAAGTTTTATGAGATTTTGGTGGTGGAAGTAGGACAAATGAAGCTATCTGCCAGTGATGTTCGCTTTGGACCTTTCTTGTGCAAAGAGGTCAGTCCAGTCTTTGTCCAAAAATGGCAAAAAGAAGCTGTTAAGCTAGAGTTCGCCCTCGGACAAATCCCAGAAAAAAATCTGGAGGAACGTCAAGTTCTAGCTCATAAAATTCAAGCCATCAAGGAGGTTCTCCATGCTAGCAAGTGAAGTAATTAACGCATATGAAGCCTTTTGCCCTCAGGAATTTTCAATGGAGGGAGACAGTCGTGGCCTGCAAATTGGAACTTTGGACAAGGATATCCAAAGGGTCATGGTTGCTCTGGATATTCGTGAAGAGACGGTGGCTGAAGCCATTGAAAAGGGTGTAGACTTGATTATCGTTAAGCACGCGCCGATTTTCCGTCCTATCAAGGACTTGGTAGCTAGCCGTCCGCAAAATCAGATTTACATTGACCTGATCAAGCATGATATTGCAGTTTATGTCAGCCATACCAATATTGACATCGTTGAAAATGGTCTCAATGACTGGTTCTGTCAGATGCTAGGTATCGAGGAAACAACTTATCTTCAGGAGACAGGTCCTGAACGTGGAATTGGTCGTATTGGAAATGTTCAGCCTCAGACATTTGGGGAATTGGCCCAGAATGTCAAGCAAGTCTTTGGTCTAGATAGCCTTCGATTGGTGCATTATCAAGAGAGTGACTTGCAGAAGCCTATTTCAAGAGTGGCTATCTGCGGTGGCAGCGGGCAGTCATTCTATAAGGATGCTTTGGCAAAAGGGGCAGATGTCTATATCACTGGTGACATCTACTACCACACTGCCCAGGATATGTTGTCTGATGGCTTGCTAGCATTGGACCCAGGTCACTATATTGAAGTGCTTTTTGTGGAAAAAATCGCAGCACTCCTTAGTCAATGGAAAGAGGAAAAAGGCTGGACTATTGATATTGTACCTAGTCAAGCATCGACCAATCCTTTCCACCATATCTAGTTAGAAAGTGAAAACAATGAAAAAAGTTGCCATTATTGGAGCAGGAATTGTGGGAGCAACTGCTGCCTACTACCTCTCTAAAGAAAGTGACCTAGAAGTAACCGTCTTTGACCATGGACAAGGTCAGGCTACCAAGGCCGCGGCGGGAATTATCAGTCCTTGGTTTTCCAAACGTCGCAATAAGGCCTGGTACAAGATGGCGCGCTTGGGGGCTGACTTTTATGTGGATTTATTAGCTGATTTAGAGAAGTCAGGGCAAGAAATCGACTTTTACCAGCGTTCGGGAGTTTTTCTCCTGAAAAAGGATGAAACTAAGTTGGAAGAACTCTACGAACTGGCCCTTCAGCGCAGAGAAGAATCTCCCTTGATAGGGCAATTAGCCATTCTGGACCAAGTATCAGCTAATGAATTATTTCCTGGCTTGCAGGGATTTGATCGCTTGCTCTATGCTTCTGGTGGAGCGAGAGTAGATGGTCAACTCTTAGTGACTCGTTTGCTGGAAGCCAGTCAGGTCAAGCTGGTCAAAGAAAAAGTAACTCTGACACCTTTAGCATCAGGTTACCAGATTGACGAAGAAGTGTTTGATCAGGTTATTTTGGCGACGGGAGCTTGGTTGGGATACCTGTTAGAACCCTTAGGTTATGAAGTAGATGTTCGTCCCCAAAAGGGGCAACTACGAGATTATCAGCTTGGCCAAGACATGGAAGCTTACCCCGTTGTTATGCCAGAAGGGGAGTGGGATTTGATTCCTTTTGCAGGTGGGAAATTATCCCTAGGCGCTACCCATGAAAATGACATAGGATTTGATTTGACGGTAGATGAAACCTTACTCCAACAAATGGAAGAGGCAGCCTTGCCTCATTACCCAGTTTTAGCTAAAGCGACTTCAAGAGCTGAGCGTGTGGGAATCCGTGCCTATACCAGTGATTTCTCACCTTTCTTTGGGCAAGTACCTGGCTTAGCAGGTGTCTATGCTGCTAGTGGACTAGGTTCATCAGGCCTCACAACCGGTCCTATCATTGGCTACCATCTAGCTCAACTGATCCAAGGTAAGGAAATGATCTTGGACCCAGCAAACTACCCAATTGAAAACTATGTCAAACGAGTAAAAAGCGAATAAGAATTTTACTGAAATTTTAGCCTCCCTTCTAGGATGGCAAATGACATTCCCTATCAAAAATGGTAAAATAAGAAAAAATAATCCGAGAATCGAGGAAAAAAGATGCAAGAAAAGATTTTGGTAACGGGTGGAGCAGGTTTTATCGGAACCCACACAGTTATTGAGTTAATCCAAGCAGGTCATCAGGTTGTTGTGGTGGATAACCTTGTTAATAGTAACAGAAAAAGTTTAGAAGTTGTTGAGAGAATTACAGGAGTTGAAGTGCCTTTCTATGAGGCAGATATTCGTGATACAGATACCCTCAGAGACATTTTCAAACAAGAAGAACCAACAGGTGTCATTCACTTTGCTGGTTTGAAGGCTGTTGGCGAATCAACACGTATTCCTCTTGCCTACTATGACAACAATATCGCAGGAACTGTCAGTCTTCTAAAAGCTATGGAAGAAAACAACTGTAAAAACATCATTTTCAGTTCTTCTGCGACAGTTTACGGAGATCCTCATACAGTGCCAATCTTGGAAGATTTCCCACTTTCAGTGACCAATCCATATGGTCGTACCAAACTTATGCTAGAGGAAATTTTAACAGATATCTACAAGGCAGACTCAGAATGGAATGTGGTCTTACTTCGTTACTTTAATCCAATCGGAGCCCATGAAAGTGGAGACCTAGGAGAAAATCCAAATGGTATTCCAAACAACCTCTTGCCGTATGTGACTCAAGTAGCAGTTGGGAAATTAGAGCAAGTGCAAGTATTTGGAGACGATTACGATACGGAAGACGGAACTGGTGTTCGTGACTATATCCACGTTGTCGACTTGGCTAAAGGTCACGTTGCAGCTCTGAAAAAAATCCAAAAAGGTTCAGGTCTAAACGTTTATAATCTTGGAACAGGTAAAGGCTACTCAGTTCTTGAAATTATCCAAAATATGGAAAAAGCAGTGGGACGCCCAATTCCTTACCGCATCGTAGATCGTCGCCCAGGGGATATCGCAGCCTGCTATTCAGATCCTGCAAAAGCCAAAGCAGAACTGGGCTGGGAAGCAGAACTCGGCATCACCCAAATGTGTGAAGACGCATGGCGTTGGCAAAGCAAGCATCCAAATGGATTTGAAGACTAAGATGGTGGTGTCAATCATTGTCCCCTGTTTAAACGAAGAGGAAGTACTTCCTCTTTTTTATCAGGCTTTGGAAGCTTTACGTCCAGACTTGGAAATAGAAATCGAGTATGTCTTTGTCGATGATGGATCGAGCGATGGGACCTTGGACCTCTTAAAGGCCTATCGGGAGCAAAATGCGGCAGTGCATTATATTTCTTTCTCGCGAAATTTTGGAAAAGAAGCAGCCCTCTATGCAGGCTTGCAATATGCAACCGGAGATTTGGTGGTGGTGATGGATGCAGACCTCCAGGATCCTCCTAGTATGCTGCTTGAGATGAAAGCCTTACTAGACCAAAATGCGGACTTGGACTGTGTTGGAACACGGAGAACTAGTCGGGAGGGAGAACCCTTCTTTCGCAGTTTCTGTGCTAATCTCTTTTACCGCCTTATGCAAAAAATTAGTCCAGTAGCCCTGCCGTCAGGTGTCCGTGATTTTCGCATGATGAGAAGATCCGTAGTGGATGCCATTTTAAGCTTGACCGAGTCCAATCGTTTTTCTAAGGGACTCTTTGCCTGGGTCGGTTTTAAAACCCACTATCTGGACTATCCAAATGTCGAAAGGCAGGCTGGCAAGACCAGTTGGAGTTTTAGGCAACTTTTTTTCTACTCCATTGAAGGGATTGTTAATTTTTCAGATTTTCCCTTGATTATAGCCTTTGTGGCTGGTCTCCTATCTTGTTTTATTTCTCTGTTTATGACCTTTTTTGTTGTGGTGCGGACTCTCATTTTGGGCAATCCGACATCAGGTTGGACCTCTCTGATGGCTGTTATTCTCTTCCTTGGTGGGATTCAACTCTTGACCATTGGGATTCTCGGCAAGTACATCAGTAAGATTTATCTAGAGACCAAAAAAAGACCACTTTATCTTATCAAAGAAAAAAGCGACCTTCCTGACTTTACAGAAAAAAATAAAGAGAAAAGACTATAATTTTGCATGGAAATATGCTAAACTAGAAGGAGTGGAACGTTCTTGTCGATATTAGAGTTAATCTTTAATCAAGGCACGTGTCGGACAGTTTCTAACAGCTTCTACGACGTCCTGACTAGGAGAGATTTCTTTTTCTAGTTGGTCAGGGTCATCGTAAAAACGCACGATTCCATTATCGTGGTAATCAAATAATTCAGAATAAGTTTGGCAAAGCCCACAGGCGATGCAACGTTCAGGTATAAGTGTGATTTTCATATTTATATTGTAATAGGAAAAGTAAAAAAAAACAAGGAGTAAGGTATGGCAAAAGAACCGTGGCAAGAAGATATTTATGAGAATCAGGAAGAACAGACGAGAACGGAACGACGTCAACGTAATCAAAAAGGTACAGGCGTTGTTGCAAATCGTGTTTTGACGATTCTAGCTAGTCTCTTTTTCGTGATTGTTGTGGCAATGATTATAGTATTGATTTATCTTTCAAGTGGTGGGAGTAATCGTACAGCAGCCTTGAAAGATTTTTATGATTCATCTGCCCCTGCTTCAACTTCTGTAACAGAAGAATCGTCTTCTTCATCTAGCAAGACTGAAGAAGCAACTTCTACAGCGAGCTCCTCTAGTGAGAGTCATTCTGAAGAACATGCTGCTAGTGAAGGAACAATTACAGTTCAGGCTGGTGAGGGTGAAGCTGTCTTGGCACAACGTGCAGGTATTTCAATTGCTCAATTAGAAGCATTGAATCCTGGACATATGGCTACAGGATCTTGGTTTGCAAATCCTGGAGATGTGATTAAGACTAGATAGGAGTCATAAATGAAGACGATTCAAATTGCTATCGATGGTCCAGCTTCAAGCGGTAAGAGTACGGTTGCTAAGATTATTGCTAAAGATTTTGGGTATACCTATCTAGATACAGGTGCCATGTATCGTGCGGCGACCTATATGGCTCTGAAACACCAGTTAGGAGTGGAAGAGATTGAGGAACTTTTAGCCTTATTGGACCAGCATCCAATCAGCTTTGGGCGTTCAGAAACTGGAGAACAGCTTGTCTTTGTAGGAGATGTGGATATTACCCATCCTATTCGTGAAAATCAAGTGACCAATCATGTTTCTGCTATTGCGGCAATTCCTGAAGTACGTGAGAAACTAGTTTCTCTTCAACAAGAGATTGCCCAGCAAGGTGGGATTGTCATGGATGGTCGCGATATTGGAACTGTTGTATTGCCACAAGCAGAATTGAAAATTTTCTTAGTAGCTTCTGTTGATGAAAGAGCAGAGCGTCGTTACAAGGAAAATATTGCCAAGGGAATTGAAACAGACCTTGAAACCTTAAAAGAGGAAATTGCTGCGCGTGACTACAAGGATAGCCATCGTGAGACTTCACCTCTTAAACAAGCAGAGGATGCAGTTTACCTTGATACAACTGGACTAAGTATTCAAGAAGTAGTTAACAAAATTGAATCAGAAGCAAAAAAACGCATGTCCTAGGGACCGTAGAAGCAGGCTAAAGCTAGCCTGCTTCTTTTCTATCAAACTGAACGCATTCCAAACCAGTCTTTTTTTGAGTTTTTTGATAAAATAGTACTATCAGTGAAAAGGATGGAAGCATGACTAAGAAAATCGTAGCTATTTGGGCCCAGGATGAAGAGGGTGTGATTGGTAAGGATAATCGTCTGCCTTGGCATTTGCCAGCAGAATTGCAACACTTCAAAGAAACAACTTTGAATCATGCTATCTTGATGGGGCGTGTGACCTTTGATGGAATGGGGCGTCGCTTGCTTCCAAAACGGGAGACCTTGATTTTGACGCGTAATTCTGAAGAAAAGATAGACGGGGTTGCTACTTTTCAGGACATCCAGTCTGTTCTCGACTGGTATCAGGCTCAAGACAAGAATCTTTATATTATCGGTGGGAAGCAAATTTTTCAGGCTTTTGAACCCTACCTTGACGAAGTGATTGTGACTCACATTCATGCTCGGGTGGAAGGAGATACCTATTTCCCTGAAGAGTTTGACCTGTCTCTTTTTGAGACAGTTTCAAGCAAATTTTACGCCAAAGATGAGAAAAATCCTTATGATTTTACCATCCAATACCGCAAGAGAAAGGAAGTCTAATGGAACGTAGTATATTTGGTTTTTTCACAGCCATGCTGTGTTTGGTCTGCTTGCTTGCAGGAGCACAGGCTTTTCGTAAAAAGCGCTATGGACTTTCTGTCCTGCTCTGGTTAAATGCCTTTACCAATTTGGTCAATAGTATCCATGCTTTTTACATGACCTTATTTTAGATAGAATGACAGTATAGAATAGAACGGAAGGAAATCATGCCTACAACTAGGAATAATGATATGATGGTTTATTGCTCATTTTGTGGCAAAAGCCAGGAAGAAGTACAAAAAATAATCGCAGGTAACAACGCCTTTATCTGTAATGAATGTGTGGAGTTAGCCCAGGAAATCATTCGAGAGGAGTTGGCTGAGGAAGTCTTGGCAGACTTGTCTGAGGTACCAAAACCAATTGAACTCCTCCATATCTTGAACCACTATGTAATTGGTCAAGATCGTGCCAAGCGTGCCTTGGCAGTGGCGGTTTACAACCACTACAAACGTATCAATTTCCACGATACGCGTGAAGAGTCGGAAGATGTAGATTTGCAGAAGTCAAACATCTTGATGATTGGCCCAACTGGTTCGGGGAAAACTTTCCTTGCTCAGACCTTGGCTAAGAGCTTGAATGTGCCTTTTGCGATCGCAGATGCGACAGCTCTTACGGAGGCTGGTTATGTAGGTGAGGATGTGGAAAATATCCTCCTCAAACTCTTGCAGGCTGCCGACTTTAACATTGAGCGCGCAGAGCGTGGCATTATCTATGTGGATGAAATTGACAAGATTGCCAAGAAGAGTGAGAACGTCTCTATCACACGTGACGTTTCTGGTGAAGGTGTGCAACAAGCCCTTCTCAAGATTATCGAAGGAACTGTTGCTAGCGTGCCGCCTCAAGGTGGACGTAAGCATCCACAACAAGAGATGATTCAAGTGGATACTAAAAACATCCTCTTCATCGTGGGTGGTGCCTTTGATGGCATTGAAGAAATCGTCAAACAACGTCTGGGTGAAAAAGTCATCGGATTTGGTCAAAACAATAAAGCGATTGATGAAAATAGCTCTTACATGCAAGAAATCATCGCAGAAGATATTCAAAAATTCGGTATTATCCCTGAGTTGATTGGACGCTTGCCTGTCTTTGCAGCTCTTGAGCAATTGACTGTTGATGACTTGGTTCGTATCTTGAAAGAGCCAAGAAATGCTTTGGTGAAACAGTACCAAACCTTGCTATCTTATGATGATGTTGAGTTGGAATTTGACGACGAAGCTCTTCAAGAGATTGCCAATAAGGCCATCGAACGCAAAACTGGTGCGCGTGGTCTTCGCTCGATTATCGAAGAAACTATGCTGGACGTTATGTTTGAAGTACCGAGTCAGGAAAATGTGAAATTGGTTCGCATCACAAAAGAAGCTGTCGATGGAACGGATAAACCAATCCTAGAAACAGCCTAGAGGTGACTATGGAACTGAATACACACAATGCTGAAATCTTGCTCAGTGCGGCAAATAAGTCCCACTATCCGCAGGATGAATTGCCAGAGATTGCCCTAGCAGGGCGGTCAAATGTAGGCAAGTCTAGCTTTATCAACACCATGCTCAACCGTAAGAATCTGGCTCGTACATCGGGGAAACCTGGTAAAACTCAGCTTCTTAACTTCTTTAACATTGATGACAAGATGCGCTTTGTGGATGTGCCTGGTTATGGCTATGCCCGTGTTTCTAAAAAGGAACGTGAAAAGTGGGGGCGCATGATAGAGGAGTACTTAACGACTCGGGAAAATCTCCGTGCAGTGGTCAGTCTAGTTGACCTTCGTCATGACCCGTCAGCAGATGATGTGCAGATGTACGAATTTCTCAAGTATTATGAGATTCCAGTCATCATTGTGGCAACCAAGGCGGACAAGATTCCTCGTGGTAAATGGAATAAGCATGAATCAGTAATCAAAAAGAAATTAAACTTTGACCCAAGTGACGACTTCATCCTCTTTTCATCTGTCAGCAAGGCAGGGATGGATGAGGCTTGGGATGCAATCTTAGAAAAATTGTGAGGAAAAGAAAATGGCAAAAACAATTCATACAGATAAGGCCCCAAAGGCTATCGGGCCTTATGTTCAAGGAAAAATCGTTGGCAACCTTTTGTTTGCTAGCGGTCAAGTGCCCCTATCTCCTGAAACTGGGGAAATCGTTGGAGAAACGATCCAAGAACAGACAGAACAAGTCTTGAAAAACATCGGTGCTATTTTGGCAGAAGCAGGAACAGATTTTGACCATGTTGTCAAAACTACTTGCTTCTTGAGCGATATGAACGACTTTGTTCCTTTTAACGAGGTTTACCAAACGGCCTTTAAAGAGGAATTTCCAGCTCGTTCAGCTGTGGAGGTAGCTCGTCTTCCTCGTGATGTAAAAGTCGAAATTGAAGTCATCGCAGAGATTGGATAAGCTAGTTGAAGTTTGGTGTTGCCAAACTTCTTTTGATATAAGGAGAAAAAGATGACGAAGAAACAACTTCACTTGGTGATTGTGACAGGGATGAGTGGGGCAGGCAAAACTGTAGCCATTCAGTCCTTCGAAGATTTGGGTTATTTTACTATTGATAATATGCCTCCAGCTCTCTTGCCTAAGTTTTTGCAGTTGGTGGAAACAAAGGAAGACGACCATAAGTTGGCCTTGGTAGTAGATATGCGTAGCCGTTCTTTCTTCTCAGAGATTCAAGCTGTTTTGGATGAGTTGGAAAACAAAGAAGAACTGGACTTTAAAATTCTCTTTTTGGATGCAGCTGATAAGGAATTGGTCGCTCGTTACAAGGAAACCAGACGGAGTCACCCATTAGCAGCAGATGGACGGATTTTGGATGGAATCAAGCTGGAACGTGAACTCTTGGCGCCTTTGAAAAATATGAGTCAAAATGTGGTGGATACGACAGAACTCACTCCACGTGAGCTACGTAAAACCCTTGCAGAGCAGTTTTCAGATCAAGAACAAGCCCAGTCTTTCCGTATTGAAGTCATGTCTTTTGGTTTTAAATATGGAATCCCAATTGATGCGGACTTGGTCTTTGATGTCCGTTTTTTACCAAATCCCTACTACAAATCAGAACTACGAAACCAAACGGGTGTGGATGAACCAGTTTATGACTATGTCATGAATCATTCTGAGTCAGAAGACTTTTATCAACATTTGTTGGCCTTGATTGAGCCGATTTTGCCAAGTTACCAAAAGGAAGGGAAGTCTGTTTTGACTATTGCCATGGGTTGTACGGGTGGACAACACCGTAGTGTGGCTTTTGCTAAACGCTTGGCACAGGACTTATCCAAGACTTGGCCTGTCAATGAAGGGCATCGCGACAAAGACCGAAGAAAGGAAACGGTAAACCGTTCATGAGAAAACCAAAGATAACAGTGATTGGTGGAGGTACTGGGATCCCTGTCATTCTAAAAAGTCTGCGAGAAAAAGATGTGGAAATCGCTGCTATCGTAACGGTGGCAGATGATGGCGGTTCTTCAGGTGAACTCCGAAAAAATATGCAGCAATTGACACCGCCAGGCGATCTCCGCAATGTCCTTGTAGCCATGTCAGATATGCCTAAGTTTTATGAGAAGGTCTTTCAGTACCGCTTTTCTGAAGATGCGGGAGCCTTTGCTGGCCATCCATTGGGCAATCTCATTATCGCTGGCCTGTCAGAAATGCAGGGTTCGACCTATAATGCCATGCAGTTGCTGAGCAAATTTTTCCACACAACTGGGAAGATTTATCCTTCCAGTGACCATCCCTTGACCCTTCATGCAGTCTTTCAGGATGGGACAGAAGTGGCTGGAGAGAGTCATATTGCAGACCATCCAGGCATGATTGACCATGTCTATGTGACCAATACCCTCAACGATGATACGCCTCTGGCCAGTCGTCGAGTAGTGCAGACCATTCTTGAAAGTGACATGATTGTCCTCGGACCTGGTTCTCTATTTACCTCTATTTTGCCCAATATCGTGATTAGGGAAATCGGGCAGGCACTTTTGGAAACCAAGGCAGAAATCGCCTATGTCTGCAATATCATGACCCAACGTGGGGAGACAGAACACTTTACAGATAGTGACCACGTGGAAGTCTTGCATCGTCACCTTGACCGACCTTTTATCGACACTGTCTTGGTGAATATCGAAAAAGTGCCTCAGGAATACATGAATTCCAACCGTTTTGATGAATACTTGGTACAGGTGGAACATGATTTTGCTGGTCTTAGTAAGCAAGTTCCGCGCGTGATTTCATCTAATTTCCTTCGTCTGGAAAATGGGGGTGCCTTCCACGATGGGGATTTGATTGTGGATGAGTTGATGCGGATTATACAGGTGAGAAAATGAGTTTCACAGTAGCAGTAAAAGAAGAAATACTGAGTCAGCACCATCTAAGCCGACATGAATTATCTGCCATTATCAAGATGTCTGGCAGTATCGGTCTCTCGACTTCGGGCCTGACCTTGTCTGTCGTGACAGAAAATGCCAAGCTGGCTCGTCACCTCTATGAGTCCTTTCTCTATTTCTACGAAATCAAATCAGAAATCCGCCACCACCAGAGAAGTAATCTTCGTAAGAATCGTGTCTATACTGTATTTATAGATGAAAAGGTGCAGGACTTGTTAAGTGATTTGCATTTGGCAGATTCTTTCTTTGGCCTAGAAACAGGTATTGATGAGGCGATTTTCTCGGATGAGGAATCGGGTCGTGCTTATCTCTGTGGTGCTTTCTTGGCAAATGGAAGTATTCGTGACCCTGAATCAGGTAAGTACCAGTTGGAAATCAGTTCTGTTTATCTGGACCACGCGCAAGGGCTTGCCTCTCTTCTCCAGCAATTTTTACTGGATGCCAAGGTGCTTGAGCGCAAGAAGGGGGCTGTGACCTATCTCCAGCGAGCCGAAGATATTATGGATTTCTTGATAGTCATCGGAGCCATGCAGGCGCGTGATGATTTTGAGAGGGTTAAGATTTTACGAGAAACCCGTAACGACCTCAATCGTGCCAATAATGCCGAGACAGCTAATATCGCTCGGACAGTTTCTGCCAGTATGAAGACCATCAACAATATTAGTAAAATCAAAGATATCATGGGCTTAGAAAACCTACCAGTGGATTTGCAGGAAGTGGCGCAACTGCGGATTCAGCACCCAGACTACTCTATCCAACAGTTGGCAGATAGCCTCAGCAATACCCTTACCAAAAGTGGGGTCAATCACAGACTCAGAAAAATAAACAAGATTGCGGATGAATTATAAAACCACGAATCGTAGGACTCGTGGTTCTTTTTTATAAACTAGTTGAGTGTTTTGGTTGTACTTTTTGCTCAGGGTCAATGTAGTTGATGGCATTGTTGACAGCGGTTGGTGCTTCTCCAAGTCCTGTCGCAATCAAGTCTATCTTTCCGTCATAGTAGCAGCAGTCACCGATAGCATAGATACCTGCTTGGCTAGATTCTTGCTTGCTGTTGACGATAATCTTGTGACGGTTGAGGTCCAGACCCCAGTTTTTAAGGTTACCGACAGAAGATTTAAAACCATAGTTGACAAAGAGGTGGTCTAGGTCAATAGTTTCTGCTTCATCAGATTTGACTTTTGTGATTTCAAGTTTATCGAGCGTTTTTCCATCTCCAAGGAGTTGGCTAGGGACGAATGGTGTCTTGATGGATACAGATGATTCTTGTAAGGCTTGAACACTGTGCTCCAAGGCGCGGAAATTATCTCTGCGGTGAACAAGGGTAGTTGGCGCAATTTTTTCAAAAGCCAAAGCCCAATCCACAGCCGAGTCTCCTCCACCAAGAATCGTCACTTTCTTACCAGCATATTGCTGAATGTTGGAAACGTGGTAGTGGATATTTTCATAGCCCTCAACGCCTTCTAGTTCCAGCGGACGTGGTTTGAAGGCACCGCCACCCATAGCGATGATAACTGTTTTAGACAGGTGACTTCCTTTAGAAGTTGTGATGACAAATCCTTCCTCTTGTTTTTCAATCTCAAGAACCGTTTCATTGAGATGAATAGGGGTATCAAAGCCGTTTAGTTGTTCAATCAAGCGGTTGGCCAATTCTTCTCCAGTCAGGTTTGGGAAACCTGGAACGTCGAGGATTTCCTTTTCAGGATAGAGAATAGCAGGTTGTCCACCTAGTTGTGGAAGGGAGTCGATGATTTGGACCTTGGCTTGGCGTAGGTGGGCATAGAAGGCTGCAAAAAGTCCGACGGGACCACCACCTACAATGGTAATATCATAGAGTTGAGACATGGTTTCTCCTTTGTTTTTTCTAGTCAGTTTATTTTATCATATTTTTTCTTTAATTTAAAATGAAGTAGGATAGGGAAAAAAATGTCAGAAAAATGGTATAATAGAAAGGAACGTGTTTGGACAGAGAGGAGACAGCAGATGAACTTTCAACAATTATCCAACCTGCAATATTGGACTAGCTTGTTTTCTAGTCCTTGGAGTATTGCTATCAATCTGTTTGATATTTTGATTGTGGTCTATATTTTATATCGCTTTACAAAAGCGATAGCTGGCACCAAGATTATGATTTTGGTGCGTGGGGTCGTGATCTTTGTATTAGCCCAGGTTGTGGCCAATATCCTTGGTTTAACAACGATTTCTTGGTTGATTAATCAAATTATCACCTATGGGGTTATTGCTGCGGTTGTTATCTTCTCTCCAGAGATTCGGACTGGTTTGGAACGCTTGGGAAGGGCGACAGATTTCTTTTCTACTGCTCAAATTAGTGCAGAGGAGCAAATGATCCGTGCCTTTGTCAAGTCGGTTGAATATATGAGTCCTCGTAAGATTGGTGCTCTGGTTGCCATCCAACGAGTTCGGACCTTGCAAGAATACATTGCGACAGGGATTCCTTTGGATGCCAATATTTCAGCTGAACTCCTTATTAATATCTTTATCCCCAACACTCCTCTACATGACGGTGCTGTGATTATCAGAGAAAATCGGATTGCGGTAACTTCTGCCTATCTGCCCTTGACAGAAAGCACAGGGATTTCCAAGGAATTTGGAACCAGACACCGGGCAGCTATCGGTTTGTCAGAAGTATCCGATGCCTTGACCTTCATCGTCTCAGAGGAAACAGGTGGCATTTCTATTACTTATAACGGTGTTTTCAAGCACGACTTGACGATTGAAGAATTTGAAGCAGAGCTACGAGCAATTCTTTTGCCAGCTGTTGAGGAAAAAGTCAGTTTCAAGGACCGTTTGCTAGGAGGTTGGAAATATGAGAAAAAATAGTCTATATATCATTTCATCTCTCTTTTTTGCTTGTATCTTATTTATCTATGCAACGTCAACCAACTTTCAAAATAGCAATACCGCAAGGCAGGTCAAATCAGAAACCTACACCAATACGATAACAAATGTTCCTATCGATATTCATTATGATAATGACCAGTATTTCATTAGCGGATTTGCATCAGAGGTTTCAGTTGTGCTGACAGGAGCCAATCGTGTGACCTTGGCCAGCGAAATGCAGGAAAGTACTCGTAAGTTTAAGGTCACAGCGGATTTGACGGATGTCAGTGTTGGAACGATTGAAGTTCCCTTGAATATTGAAAATCTTCCAAATGGAATGACTGCTGTGGCAACGCCTCAAAAGATTACAGTGAAAGTTGGGAAGAAGGTTAAGAGAGATGGGATGCTTGTTGTGCCACAAGTTGACCAAAGCCAGATTGATCCCAAGTTACAAATTGATAGTGTAACCGTGTCAAATGAACGGGTTTCGGTTACGACAGATCAGGAAACATTAGCGAAGATTGACAAAGTTATTGCGCTGCTGCCTACTAGCGAACGGATTACGGGTAATTATAGTGGTTCAGTACCTTTGCAGGCTATTGATCGCAACGGGGTAGTCTTACCAGTAGTTATTACTCCGTTTGATACGACAATGAAGGTAACTACAAAACCTGTGGTATCAAGTTCAAGTGCATCTAATTCAAGTGCAAGTAGTTCGTCGGAGACGTCTTCGTCAACTAAATCAAATAGTTCAAAAACGAATTAAAAAATAGGAAAAGGATTTTATAAAAATGGGTAAATATTTTGGGACTGATGGAGTCCGTGGAGAAGCTAACGTAGAACTAACACCAGAATTGGCTTTTAAACTAGGACGTTTTGGAGGCTATGTTCTTAGCCAACATGAAACGGAAGCACCGAAAGTCTTTGTAGGACGTGACACACGTATTTCAGGGGAAATGCTAGAATCTGCTTTGGTGGCAGGTCTCCTCTCTGTAGGGATTCACGTCTACAAACTTGGTGTCCTTGCAACACCAGCAGTAGCTTACTTGGTAAAAACTGAAGGAGCCAGTGCTGGTGTCATGATTTCTGCTAGCCACAATCCAGCCCTTGATAATGGAATTAAGTTCTTTGGCGGTGATGGTTTTAAACTAGATGACGAAAAAGAAGCAGAAATTGAAGCCTTGTTAGATGCTGCAGAAGATACTCTTCCTCGTCCAAGTGCTGAAGGTTTGGGAACCTTGGTAGATTATCCAGAAGGCTTGCGTAAGTATGAGAGCTACCTTGTCTCAACTGGAACTCCTCTTGATGGAATGAAGGTTGCCTTGGATACAGCTAATGGTGCCGCTTCTACAAGTGCCCGTCAAATCTTTGCAGACCTTGGAGCTCAATTGACTGTTATAGGGGAAACACCAGATGGTCTTAACATCAACCTTAATGTTGGTTCAACCCACCCAGAAACCCTTCAAGAAGTGGTCAAAGAAAGTGGCTCAGCTATTGGTTTGGCCTTTGACGGAGACAGTGACCGCTTGATTGCTGTTGATGAAAATGGTGAGATCGTTGATGGTGACAAAATCATGTACATCATCGGGAAATACCTTTCTGAAAAAGGACAATTGGCGCAAAATACAATTGTGACAACTGTTATGTCCAACCTTGGCTTCCACAAGGCCTTGGACCGTGAAAGCATTAACAAGGCAGTCACTGCAGTTGGCGACCGCTATGTTGTGGAAGAAATGAGAAAATCAGGCTACAACCTCGGTGGTGAACAGTCTGGTCACGTCATCTTGATGGATTACAATACCACAGGTGATGGCCAATTATCTGCTGTTCAATTGACAAAAATCATGAAGGAAACTGGTAAGAGTTTGTCAGAGTTGGCAGCAGAAGTAACCATCTATCCACAAAAATTAGTCAATATCCGAGTGGAAAATGCCATGAAGGAAAAGGCTATGGAAGTGCCAGCTATCAAGGATATCATCGAGAAGATGGAAGAAGAAATGGCAGGGAATGGCCGTATCCTTGTTCGTCCAAGTGGAACAGAGCCCCTCTTGCGTGTTATGGCAGAAGCGCCTACAACAGAAGAAGTAGACTACTATGTTGATACCATCGCAGACGTAGTTCGAGCTGAAATTGGGATTGACTAAATCCTAGAAAACTAGATGAAAATAAAAAATTATGGTACAATAGCTTATAATATTGTAGCCGAGGGAGAAAGACATGAATCTTAAACGTGAACAAGAATTTGTCAGTCAGTATCATTTTGATGCGCGTAATTTTGAATGGGAAAATGAAAATGGAACTCCTGAAACTAAGGTGGATGTGAACTTCCAATTACTCCAGCATGACCAAGAAAATCAAGTGACATCTTTAGTGGTTGTCTTGAGTTTTATGATTGTCTTTGACAAATTTGTTATCAGTGGAACGATTTCCCAAGTTAACCATGTGGAAGGTCGTATTGTCAATGAACCAAGTGAGCTTAATCAAGAGGAAGTTGAAACTTTGGCTCGTCCATGTTTGAACATGCTCAACCGTTTGACTTACGAAGTAACTGAAATTGCATTAGACTTACCAGGAATCAATTTGGAGTTCTAATATGAAATTAGCTGTTATCACAGATTCCTCTGCCTATCTCAGTTCAGAGACCTTGCAAAGAGAAGATTTGTTTGTCTTGGATATTCCTGTCAATATTGATGGTGAGGAGTATGTCGAAGGCATCAATCTGACTGCTGAGGAATTTTACCAAAAAATGGCTCAGGCTTCTGAATTGCCTAAGACCAGTCAACCAAGTATTGCAAAGTTAGATGAAATCTTAACTTCGCTCAAAGAACAAGGTTATACACATGCTTTGGGGCTTTTTCTATCTTCTGGAATTTCAGGTTTTTACCAAAATATCCAGTACATGGTCGATGATTATGAGGGCTTAACCATTGCTTTCCCAGACACTTTGATTACAAGTGCTCCTCTGGGCATCATGGTTGAAAATGTCTTTAACTGGAAAGATCAAGGCGATGATTTTGCCATCATTCAGGATAAGTTAGCTATACAAATTAGTCACACATCTGCTTTCATCATGGTGGATGACTTGGACCACTTGGTGAAAGGGGGACGCCTTTCAAATGGAGCTGCGATTTTGGGCAATCTGCTAAGCATTAAGCCAATCCTTTATTTCAACGACCAAGGTGTGATTGAAGTGTACGAAAAAGTTCGTACTGAAAAGAAAGCAACCAAGCGTTTAATTGAGATTATCAAGGAAGCCACAGCTTCGGGCCAATACCGTATCATTGTCATTCACGGAAATGCTCCTGAAAAGGCTGAAGAATTGCGTCAGCACTTACTTGAATCTGGAGTAGGTACGGATATTTCACTTGCTACATTTGGTAGTGTCATTGGGACCCACCTAGGAGCAGGAAGTATTGCTCTAGGTTATATTCCAGTGATTTAGTTGGCGTTTCTAGGCTAGTTAAGAAATCTTGTATCATAGAAATTGAACACGGACTACCTGCTTCTTGAAAAAAGATGCCTGTCTTGCCTTTCGTGGAAAGTCAGCGTCATTCCCTATTTTTCATGGGCAGCTAACGTCCTTTGTATCTTAGTTAGGAGTAGAGATGAGTATTCGAGTAATTATTGCTGGTTTTAAGGGAAAGATGGGCCAAGCTGCTTGTCAGATGGTTTTGGCTGATCCAGACTTAGACTTGGTAGCAGTTTTGGATCCTTTTGAGTCTGAGTCAGAATGGCAGGGAATTCCTGTTTTCAAGGATAAGGCTGATTTAGCAGACTTTAAAGCAGATGTCTGGGTAGATTTTACAACTCCAGCTGTTGCCTATGAAAATACACGCTTTGCTCTTGAAAATGGCTTTGCTCCAGTAGTTGGAACAACAGGTTTCACGAGTGAAGAAATTGCAGAGCTAAAAGCATTTTCTCGTGCCCAAGATTTGGGTGGCTTGATCGCTCCTAACTTTGCCTTAGGTGCTGTTTTACTTATGCAATTTGCAAGGCAGGCTGCTAAATATTTCCCAAATGTGGAGATTATCGAGTTACATCATGACAAGAAAAAGGATGCTCCGAGTGGAACAGCTATTAAAACAGCTGAGTTAATGGCAGAAGTTCGAGAGTCAACCCAGCAAGGTGCTCCTGATGAAGAAGAGTTGATTGCAGGTGCCCGTGGTGCTGACTTTGATGGCATGCGGATCCATTCAGTGCGTTTGCCAGGCTTGGTAGCTCATCAGGAAGTCATCTTTGGCAATCAAGGAGAAGGATTGACACTCCGTCATGACTCCTATGATCGTAGCTCCTTCATGACAGGGGTGAATTTGGGAATTAAAGAAGTTGTCAAGCGTCATGAGCTTGTCTATGGATTAGAACACTTATTATGAGATTAACGCAAATGCCTTCTGAATTTCAGAAGGCTTTACCAGTATTAGAAAAAATTAAAGAAGCAGGATTTGAAGCCTATTTTGTTGGGGGATCTGTTCGAGATGCCCTCCTCAATCGTCCCATCCACGATGTGGATATTGCGACGTCTTCTTATCCAGAAGAAACCAAGCAGATTTTTCCGCGAACAGCCGATATCGGAATCGAGCATGGAACCGTCTTGGTTTTAGATGGGGATGAGGAGTACGAGGTGACTACTTTTCGGACAGAAGATGTCTATGTGGACTATCGTAGACCTAGTGCGGTTTCTTTTGTTCGCTCGTTAGAAGAAGACCTCAAGCGCCGTGATTTTACAGTCAATGCCTTTGCCTTGGACGAGACAGGCGAAATCATTGACTTGTTCCATGGTTTAGAAGATTTGGAAAAGCAAATTTTGCGGGCGGTTGGCGTGGCTAGTGAGCGTTTCAACGAAGATGCTTTGCGTATTATGCGTGGCTTCCGTTTTCAGGCCAGTCTTGGCTTTGAACTTGAGCCAGAAACCTTTAAAGCTATGAAGACTCTGACGCCACTTTTGGAGAAAATTTCTGTGGAGCGTACCTTCGTTGAGTTTGATAAACTCTTGCTGGCTCCGTTTTGGAGAAGGGGCTTGGCTTCCATGATTGAGAGTCAAGCTTATGACTATCTCCCTGATATGGCATCTAGCCAGGACAAGCTCAACAGACTGTTTGATTTGGAGACTGATTTTACCTTTGAATCTTCAGAGCAAGCCTGGGCGGCTCTACTATGGGCTTTGGAGATTGAAAATGCACAGTCCTTTTTGAAAGCTTGGAAGACCTCACGCCAGTTTGCCAAGCAAGTTCAGGATTTGCTGACTATTTTGGCCTTGCGTGAAAAGGGGGAATTGAGCAAGCGCGATTGTTACCGCTTTGACTTGGATTTGCTTTTACAGGCTGAAAATCTTCGTCAGGCTCAGGGAAAACCAGTCAACCCACAAGCCATCACAGGAACCTACCAGAGTCTGACCATTCATGACAAGAAAGAAATCCAAATCAACGGTGGTATTTTGATCAAGGAATATGGTTATCAGCCGGGCCCAGACTTGGGAGAGATTTTAACAGAGATTGAATATGCCATTGTCGATGGAGAATTGGAGAATGACAGTCAAGCCATCCATGATTATCTAAGGGAGAAAAAATGAGTGATTTTATTGTTGAAAAACTAAGTAAATCCGTCGGTGACAAGACCGTTTTTAAGGATATTTCCTTTATCATCCATGACTTGGATAGAATTGGTCTAATCGGTGTCAATGGAACAGGGAAGACCACCCTTTTAGATGTTCTTTCTGGTGTTTCTGGCTTTGATGGGGATGTCAGTCCCTTTTCAGCTAAGAATGATTACCAGATTGGTTACTTGACTCAAGATCCTGATTTTGATGATAGCAAGACGGTCTTGGATACGGTTCTCTCCAGCGACCTCAAGGAAATCCAGCTTATTCGTGAGTATGAGTTGATCATGCTCAACTATAGTGAGGACAAGCAAGCTCGTTTGGAACGGGTCATGGCAGAAATGGACTCTCTCCAAGCTTGGGAAATTGAGAGTCAGGTTAAGACGGTTCTTAGCAAGCTGGGTATTCAGAACTTATCTACTCCAGTTGGAGAATTGTCAGGTGGTCTGAGAAGACGGGTTCAGTTGGCGCAAGTTTTACTTGGCAATCATGACCTCTTGCTTCTGGATGAGCCAACCAACCATTTGGATATTGCGACTATTGAATGGCTGACCCTCTTTTTGAAAAATTCCAAGAAGACCGTCCTTTTTATCACCCACGATCGTTATTTCCTAGACGCTTTGTCAACACGGATTTTCGAGTTGGATCGAGCTGGATTGACCGAGTATCAAGGGAATTATCAGGACTATGTTCGCCTTAAGGCAGAACAGGATGAGCGCGATGCGGCTCTTCTTCACAAAAAAGAACAACTTTATAAGCAAGAATTAGCCTGGATGCGTAGACAACCGCAGGCGCGTGCGACCAAGCAGCAGGCTCGTATCAATCGTTTCCACAACCTGAAAAAGGAAGTTTCAGGTGGTGTTGCTGAGACAGACTTGACCATGAACTTTGAAACCAGTCGGATTGGGAAGAAAGTTATCGAGTTTCAGGATGCTTCCTTTGCCTATGAAAACAAGCCTATTTTGCAAGATTTTAATCTCTTGGTGCAGGCCAAAGATCGTATTGGAATCGTTGGGGACAACGGTGTGGGAAAATCAACCCTACTCAACCTGATTGCAGGCAATCTTAATCCGACAGCAGGACAAGTTGTGATTGGGGAAACCGTTCGTATCGCCTATTTCTCTCAACAAATTGAGGGCTTGGATGAAAGCAAGCGAGTGATCAATTACCTGCAGGAAGTGGCAGAAGAAGTCAAGACCAGCGGTGGTTCTACGACTTCCATCGCTGAGTTGCTGGAGCAATTCCTCTTCCCACGTTCAACGCATGGAACCTTGATTGAGAAGTTGTCTGGCGGCGAGAAAAAACGTCTTTATCTCCTCAAATTGCTCTTGGAAAAACCAAATGTTCTTCTCTTGGACGAGCCAACCAATGATCTGGATATTGCAACCTTGACAGTTTTGGAGAATTTCTTGCAAGGATTTGCGGGTCCTGTTTTGACAGTTAGCCATGACCGCTATTTCTTGGATAAGGTAGCGACTAAGATTCTGGCTTTTGAAGATGGCAAGATTCGTCCTTTCTTTGGTCATTACACGGACTATCTTGATGAAAAAGCCTTTGAAGCAGATATGGCCAATCAAGTGCAAAAGTCCGAAAAGGAGAAAGTCGTCAAAGTCAGAGAAGACAAGAAACGCATGACCTACCAAGAAAAGCAGGAGTGGGCAAGTATTGAAGGTGATATTGAAGCCTTGGAAAATCGTATCGCTGCTATTGAAGAGGAGATGCAGGCCAACGGCTCTGACTTTGGTAAGCTGGCTACTCTCCAAAAAGAATTGGATGAGAAAAACGAAGCACTCCTTGAAAAATACGAACGCTATGAATACCTAAGTGAATTTGATGGCTAGAAGAATAGAAAAATCCCGTCTCATGACAGGATTTCTCTATTCTTTTTTAGTTTCTTGATGAAAGATATTTTGCCAAGTTTCGTGGCGGCGCCAGATACTGGTGTGGATGATACCATCTAACTCATAGCTGATGAGTTTTGTTTTCTGACTGATGGAAGTGATCTGAATATCCTTGATAGCGGAATTCAAGTCTTTTTCGGCTTTATAAGCTTCTTTGTCCATCTGCTCTCCATCCTGACGAATATAGACAAAATCATCAGCCAAGAGTTCTTCCAATTGATTTCCTTGGTCAATCAATTGTTCACGCATGAGCAATTTTTTATAGACATTGTCTAAAATCTCATCCTCAGGGATAGGTGCGGGTTCGATATGGACATCGGTATCAAAAATACCAAAACGTTCCTCCAGCATAGACTCGACCTGATCCGCAATCTCATGGCTTTCAAAAACAGACAGGTCGGGGTTCATCTCCAGCGTGATATCCAGGTAAATATTGCTACCGTAAGTGCGACCTCTTTGCGACTTGACCTTGCTGATTTTGGGAATTTCCATAATGGCCTTTTGATAGTCCTCAAGCAGACGGTCGTCAAAGCCATCAGAAAGGCTAAAGGAAGACTCGATAAAGATATCATAGGCAGTCTTCAAGATAAAGAAAGTGATGATAATGGCAACCAGTTTATCCACAATGGGATAATTGAAACTACTAGCTAGGATGGCAATAGTAGTACCAAGTGAGGTAATAGCATCAGAAAGATTGTCCTTTGCTGCGGCCTTGAGTGCTTTGGAGTTGGATTTCTTACTGAGGCGAGTATTGTAGAGATAAACTAGAAACATAATCGCTGCAGAAATGATTCCTAGGGTTGCACCCAGAGGGTCAATGACCGTTTCTTCATGACTGAGAATTTTTTGAATGGTATCCCGAAGTACATCGAAACCGACATAAAACATGATGATGGAAGTGATTAAGCTTGCCAAATCCTCAATCTTCCAGTGGCCAAAACGGTGGTCACGGTCTGCAGGCTGGCGCGCCATCCGTATCCCTATCAAGAGGGCAACATTTCCAATGATGTCCGAGACGTTGTTAAAACCATCAGCCACCAAACTGGATGAATGAAGGAGGTGACCAGTTGCTAATTTTGCTGCTGATAAGAGCAGATAGGTCGAAATACTGATAATAGCACCACGCTCAGCTAACTTGAGATTTGAAATAGATTGCTTCATTCAACTTCCTTTCTAGTCACATAGCATTCTACCATTATACTGGTTTTTAAGGGGAAATTCAAATAAGACGGATAAAACTAAGAAAATACAAAGCAGAAAATACTTTTTTTTTTTAGGAAATATGATAGACTGATATCTGGAAGTTTATGCTTTTTTATACAAAAATATTAGCAGATACCAAAGGAGATTATATGAAAACATTGATTGTTATTCCTGCTCTAAATCCTCCACTTGATTTAATTAAATACATAGAAAAATTAAGACTATCTGGGTTAGAAAATATTTTAATTGTAGACGATGGAAGTAGGCCTGAATTTAAAAATATTTTTGAAAACCTAAGAGATGAACAGGGATGTCAAATATTAACTCATGCAAAAAATTTAGGAAAAGGACGTGCCTTAAAAAATGCCTTTAACTATTTTCTGACAATGCCAAATGTAGAAGAATATAACGGGATTGTCACTGCTGATTCGGATGGACAACATAGGGTTGAAGATGTCTTATCTATGGTAGAGATAATTTCTAATTATCCTGATTCGCTAATTTTAGGTTGTCGTGATTTTGATTCTGAAAATGTACCGCCAAAAAGTAAATTTGGGAATAAGCTTACAAAATTAGTATTTAAATTGCTTTATGGTCGAAAAATTACAGATACTCAGACTGGACTTAGAGGCTTTCCAAAGGCAATTCTGCATGATATGTTAGAAATTTCAGGTGAACGGTTTGAGTATGAAACTAAAATGTTAATACATACATTTGATAAATCGATTCCAATAAAAGAAATAACTATCGAAACCATTTACTTTGATGGTAATGCTGAAACTCATTTCAATCCTATTAAAGATTCATTGAGAATTTACAAAGTAATCTTTGCTTCATTCTTTAAATATTTGTTATCATCTCTTTCATCCTTTTTAGTTGATATTGGGTTGTTTCAGTTGTTTCTTTGGATTTCTCTATCTGTAGGGATTCATAGGGGAGCACTATTGATTTTATTATCGACTATTTTAGCAAGAATAATCTCATCTTATTTTAATTTTACAATGAATAAGAATTTTGTCTTTGATGGTGAAAAAAGAATTCATAAAACGATTGTTAAATACTATAGCTTGGCTGTTTTCCAAATGTTATTATCTGCAGCAATGGTGACAGTCATTTGGAATATGTTTTCTGGTTCTGAAACAGCCATTAAAATAGTAGTAGATACAATTTTATTTCTTGCTAGTTATCAAGTTCAAAGAAGGTGGGTGTTTAGATAGTGATAAATAAGTTGAACTTTAGTGTTGTAAAGAGTATTATCTTATCTTACTATTTTACACTTTTGTTAACATTAGACAAAAAAATAGTTGTTAATAGTTATATAACGTTTTTAAGAGTATTTCAAACAGAAACATTGATTACAGCAACAATATTCTTATCAGTTTTATATTTCATAAATAAAAATAAGTTATCTTCTTTAACTAAGAGAGAATCTATGATTATAAAAGTATTTTCGTCAATTTTAGCATTTATTTTTGTAATCGGAGAAGATATAACACACACACAAGCATTATTTAGGGGGAGTTTGAACCGATATTCTTTTATATTGTTTTTTATTCTTTTGATAGGATATTATCTTATCTTTAAGTATTTTTTACATTTAGTTTGGGATAAATACAATGTTCATGTAAAAAAATTCGATATTGAGTTGAATACATTTAGGCTTAAGATAGATAGGCGAAAATATTTCAGTCTATTAACTCCATTTCTTTTGGTTAGAATACTAGCATTTATACTGTTGTATCCAGGTGTTACAACGTATGATAGTATGGTAATAATAGGTGAAGGTCTAGGGATTTATCCATTGACAAATTCCCACCCATATTTATTTACCTATACTGTAAGTCTATTTACAAAATTTGGTATAAAATTTTTAGGAGGGGTTGGTGTTGGAGTAGCGATTTTCAATTTTCTTACTCTAGTAATAACAACTTTAATTTATGTATATGTATTATATAGAATTTTTGAACTAAGTAATAATAAATGGTTGAACAGATGTTTATATTTATTCTATCTTTTGTTTCCAAATTTTATAATAGTTAGTTTTACGATGTATAAAGATGTATATATGGTAAATGCACTAATGTTGTTTTTTCTATGTATTATATATATTCTTTATCAACCAGCTAAATTTTTTGAGAATAAGAATTTCTTATTTATGTTTATTATCTCCTTTTTTGGGATATATATGATGCATAGAAAGGCTGTTATTTATATAATTGTTGGGATTCTTATACTATTTATTTTTAACAAACGCTACTACAAGAAAATTTTGTTCTATTCTTTAGTATCAATAAGCTTTACTTTGATAATAAATTTTATTGCAAGTTCCTTAATTCAGCCACAAGAATCAAGAAAGAGGTATGATTATTTAGCACCTAGATTTCAACAACTTGCTGCTGCTGTATACTATCATCCAGATTCATTTTCTAGTGAAGAATTAGCTTTTTATGATTCTACATTAGGTCTAGAAAATAACAAGAAATTTGTTTATTATAAAGCTGATCCAATTAAAGATAGTATGAAAAATGAACAATTTGAGGGAAGAGAGCACGAATTTTTTAAATTATGGTTTAAGGGTTATCTTACTCATCCAAAGACTTATATAGATGCATTATTAAATTTGTCTGTTTCATATTGGTATCCATATAATTTTTCAGATTTGACGTATATGGGAAATTATTATCAGGTTATGTATGAAGATAGTAGCAATGTTTATGGAAATACAACTTCACTTGATGATGGATGGAAGAATCAAACAAAGTTTAAGAAGCTACAAGAATTCTATTGGAATATACATAAGACGATTTCTTATTTACCAGTTTTTTCTATATTTTACAGTGCAGGGTTATATACAATCTTATTGTTAATTATTTTGATGATTTCATTATTGAGGAGAGATTATAAGATTTTAGGTTTAATAATTATATGTGTTTCAATAATACTAACGTGCATTTATTCTCCAATTGTAAATTATTTTAGATATTCGTATGTATTCATGGCTATAATCCCTTTGTTACTTCCCTTCCTTTTTTTAAAGAGGCGATAGGAGCTTCCGATATGTTGAGTAGTTAAATATTCTTGAATTTTCTTCAAAATTTGGTATAATAGTACTACTCAAGGGAGTAGCTGGCAGAAACCTGTGATAGTGTCGTCATTCCGAATTTTATACTGAAAAGTATGCTTTCCGGCACTATCTTAAACAGCGAGACTTGTTATGATTAACAGGTCTCTTTTTGTTTGTCGCGAAAAGATGCGATGAGGGAAAAGAGAGTCTGTTTTGCACACAATGTCAAGGAGGAGACACATGTCAAAAGAACAAAAACGCCAAGCGTTTTATACTCAGAGTCCTGAAGAGGTCTTGAAGGCTGTGGATGCGACCGAGCAAGGTTTGTCATCAAGTGAGGCGGAAAAGCGCCTTGCAGAATTTGGCCACAATGAACTCGAAGAAGGTGAGAAACGATCAATTCTGGTCAAATTTATCGAGCAATTTAAGGATTTGATGATTATCATCCTAGTTGCAGCAGCAATCTTGTCAGTCGTGACTTCTGGTGGGGAAGATATCGCAGATGCCATTATCATCCTAGCTGTGGTTATCATCAACGCTGCCTTTGGTGTTTACCAAGAAGGGAAAGCAGAAGAAGCTATCGAAGCCCTCAAATCCATGTCTAGTCCAGCTGCTCGCGTTCTTCGTGATGGTCATATGGCTGAGATTGATTCTAAAGAATTGGTACCAGGTGATATTGTTGCCCTTGAAGCTGGTGATGTGGTACCAGCAGACTTACGTTTGCTAGAAGCCAATTCTCTTAAAATTGAAGAAGCAGCTCTTACAGGTGAGTCTGTGCCAGTCGAAAAAGACTTGACAGTTGAACTTGCTGCAGATGCAGGTATTGGTGACCGTGTCAATATGGCCTTCCAAAACTCAAATGTAACCTATGGTCGTGGTCTTGGTGTTGTTGTCAATACAGGTATGTACACGGAAGTTGGTCATATAGCAGGTATGCTTCAAGATGCGGATGAGACGGATACACCCCTCAAACAAAACTTGAACAACCTTTCTAAGGTCTTGACCTATGCTATCTTGGTCATTGCTCTTGTTACTTTTGTAGTTGGTGTTTTCATTCAAGGCAAAAATCCACTCGGTGAGTTGATGACCTCTGTTGCCCTTGCCGTTGCAGCCATTCCAGAAGGGCTACCAGCTATCGTAACTATCGTTCTTGCCCTTGGTACTCAAGTTTTAGCTAAACGTAACTCTATCGTTCGTAAGTTGCCAGCAGTAGAAACGCTTGGTTCAACTGAAATCATCGCTTCTGATAAGACTGGTACGCTGACTATGAACAAGATGACAGTCGAGAAAGTCTTCTACGATGCAGTCCTACATGACTCAGCTGACGACATTGAACTGGGTCTTGAAATGCCCCTTCTTCGTTCAGTTATCTTGGCTAATGATACGAAAATCGATGTGGAAGGCAATCTAATTGGTGACCCAACCGAAACAGCCTTCATCCAATATGCCTTGGACAAGGGCTACGATGTCAAAGGTTTCTTAGAGAAATATCCACGTGTGGCTGAGTTACCATTTGACTCTGACCGTAAGCTCATGTCAACGGTTCACCCATTGCCAGATGGTCGTTTCCTTGTAGCGGTCAAGGGTGCGCCAGACCAACTTTTGAAACGTTGTGTTCTTCGTGATAAGGCTGGGGATATTGCTCCCATTGATGAGAAGGTTACAAACCTCATTCAGACAAACAACTCTGAAATGGCCCACCAAGCCTTGCGTGTCCTTGCAGGAGCTTATAAGATTATCGATAGCATTCCAGAAAATCTCACTTCTGAAGAACTTGAAAATGATTTAATCTTCACTGGTTTGATTGGGATGATTGACCCGGAACGTCCTGAAGCTGCTGAGGCTGTTCGTGTAGCCAAGGAAGCTGGAATCCGTCCAATCATGATTACAGGTGACCACCAAGACACTGCAGAAGCGATTGCCAAACGTTTGGGAATCATTGACGCAAACGATACAGAAGGCCACGTTTTGACAGGTGCTGAACTCAACGAACTGTCAGATGAAGACTTTGAAAAAGTAGTTGGTCAATACTCTGTTTATGCCCGTGTGTCTCCAGAACACAAGGTTCGTATTGTCAAGGCTTGGCAAAAACAAGGTAAGGTCGTTGCCATGACAGGTGACGGTGTCAATGATGCGCCAGCTTTGAAAACAGCCGATATCGGTATTGGTATGGGAATCACTGGTACAGAGGTCTCTAAGGGAGCATCTGACATGATTCTTGCAGATGATAACTTTGCGACTATCATTGTTGCAGTGGAGGAAGGACGTAAGGTCTTCTCAAACATTCAAAAGACTATTCAGTACTTACTTTCTGCCAATACTGCTGAAGTATTAACCATCTTCCTATCAACCTTGTTTGGTTGGGATGTCTTGCAGCCAGTTCATCTTTTGTGGATCAACTTGGTAACCGATACTTTCCCAGCTATCGCTCTAGGTGTTGAGCCAGCTGAGCCTGGTGTCATGAACCATAAACCACGTGGACGCAAGGCAAGCTTCTTCTCAGGTGGTGTTTTCAGTTCTATCATTTATCAAGGTGTACTCCAAGCAGCTATTGTTATGAGTGTTTATGGTCTTGCAATTGCTTACCCAGTTCATGTGGGTGATAATCATGCCATTCACGCAGATGCCCTAACTATGGCCTTTGCAACCCTTGGTTTGATTCAGCTCTTCCATGCCTATAATGTCAAGTCTGTTTACCAATCCATCTTGACAGTTGGTCCATTCAAGTCTAAGACCTTCAACTGGTCCATCTTGGTATCCTTCATCCTTCTCATGGCAACAATCGTCGTAGAACCGCTTGAAGGAATCTTCCACGTAACCAAACTAGACTTGTCTCAATGGGGAATTGTTATGGTTGGAAGCTTCTCAATGATTATTATTGTCGAAATTGTCAAGTTTGTTCAACGTAAACTTGGTTTTGATAAGAATGCGATATAAAAAAAAGTCATCTTCGGATGGCTTTTTGCTACAGTTAAGGGAAAGGGCTTGCAGTTATCGGCTTTTGTGCTATAATTGCTATAATATAGTAAAAAGTAAGAGGAGTGTGAGGAAGTGGAAAAGAAAATTGTAAAGGATATCTTGTTTTTATCTCAGGTGTCTCAACCTGCAAGTCAGGAAGACCTGTATCTTGCCAGAGATTTGCAGGATACACTCTTAACAAATCGTGAGACCTGTGTTGGTCTGGCTGCCAATATGATTGGGGTGCAGAAGCGCGTGATTATCTTTAATCTTGGTTTTGTTCCTGTGGTCATGTTTAATCCAGTTCTCCTGTCCTTTGAAGGACCTTATGAGACAGAAGAAGGCTGTTTGTCCTTGGTAGGTGTGAGACCAACTAAGCGTTATGAAACTATAACTGTTTCCTATCGTGACAGCAAGTGGCAGGAACAGACCATGACCTTGACAGGCTTTCCAGCTCAGATTTGCCAGCATGAACTGGATCATTTGGAAGGACGAATCATTTAGGAGGAAAGCAAATGAAACGAATAGTCTTCGAACTTATTTTTATCGCAACGACCTGGTATATCTTTTTACCACCTCTTAACCTGACCAGCTGGGAATTTCTCTTTTTTCTCTGTGGGCATTTGCTGCTTGTGGCAATCTTATTTGGCTTTGGCAAGGGGATAAACCTGGTCAAAACGGTTCATGTGCGCCACGGCAAGGCGGAAGCTGCCTTAAATCTTGAGGGTTTCAAAATCAATCGGTTAGGGAAAATTCTTTTTGCTTCTATTGGAGGAATTCTTCTCTTGGCTGGTTTAGTTTCCTTGGTGACTTCTAGTATTTTTCAGGCTAAAAATTATGCTAATGTAGTCACGGTTACGGAAAAAGAGTTTACTGAATTTCCTAAGACTGATACCAGTAAGGTTCCTATTCTAGATAGAAGTACTGCTGAAAAAATTGGCGACCGCTACTTGGGTTCCCTAACGGATAAGGTATCGCAGTACGTGGCGGCAGATACCTATACTCAATTGACGATTGATGGGAAACCTTATCGAGTGACGCCGCTAGAATATGCAGACCCTATCAAATGGTTTAACAATCAGGCCAAGGGAATCGGTGAGTATATTAAGGTGGACATGGTAACTGGGAATGCGGATTTGGTGGACTTGAAGACACCAATCAAGTATTCGGACTCGGAGTATTTTAACCGTGATGTCAAACGCCACCTGCGCTTGAAGTACCCAACCAAAATCTTCAAAACTCCATCCTTCGAGGTGGACGATGAGGGCAATCCTTTCTATGTGGCAACTGTTTACCAAAAGCAATTTGGGCTTGCGGTTCCTCGTCCTGTTTCAGTCATTATCTTGGATGCCACAAATGGAGAAACCAAGGAATACAGCTTGTCAGATGTTCCAGAATGGGTGGACAGGGTCTATCCAGCTGAGGAAACCATCGAGCAAATCAACTACAATGGTAAGTATAAGGACGGTTTCTGGAATGCTATGATTTCCAAGAAAAACGTGACCCAGACTACCAAGGGCTATAATTACTTGTCTATCGGGAATGACATCTACCTCTACACAGGTGTGACGTCGGCTAATGCGGATGAAAGTAATCTTGGTTTCATTCTTGAAAATATGCGAACAGGAGAAATCACTAAGTATAGCTTGGCTTCTGCGACAGAAGAATCAGCCCGTGAATCAGCAGAAGGTGCTGTTCAGGAGAAATCCTACAAGGTAACCTTCCCGATCCTCATCAACATCAATGACAAGCCTCTCTACATCATGGGCTTGAAGGACAATGCGGGCTTGGTCAAAGAGTATGCCCTGGTAGACGCAGTCGAGTACCAAAATGTTATAGTAACAACGACAGTGGAAGAACTGCTCAGCAAGTACGCCAACAAAAACGATCTTGAAATTGATAATGAAACCACAGAAAGTATCAATGGTGTGGTAGCAGACCTCAAATCAGCTGTTATCAAGGGCGACACCATCTACTTCTTTAAAGTTGATGGCAAGATTTACAAGGTTAAGGCCTCAGTATCAGATGACCTCCCTTACCTCGAAAATGGTAAAACCTTCGAAGGTCAAGTAGGAAAAGACAACTATCTCAAGACCTTTAAAGTGCAGTAAGGGAAGAGGCTGGGCAAAAACTCAATTTCAGGAAAAAATGAAGTAAATTATTCCACAATAAAACGCATAGTATCAAGATTTTTCAACACCTGATATTATGCGTTTTTTTCTGAGGTTTAAGACTTTTCCCAGTCTCTTTTCAGATGAATTTCTTGGTAGTGGCAAAAAAATATGCTACACTATTAATATGAAAATTTTAATCCCAACAGCAAAAGAAATGAACACAGATTTGCCAAGTATTGAAGTCGCTCCTTTAAAACCAGAAAGTCAGGCCGTGCTTGATGTCTTGGCCCTCTATTCTGCTAGTGATTTGGAGAGTTTTTACAAGGTTTCAGCTGAGAAGGCAGCGGAGGAATTTCAAAATATCCAAGCTTTGAAAAGGCAAACTGCTCAACACTACCCAGCCTTGAATCTATTTGATGGGCTGATGTACCGCTACATCAAGCGAGATAAATTGACCGAGGCAGAACAAGCCTATCTTGAAAATCATGTCTTTATTACATCAGCTTTGTATGGTGTTGTGCCAGCCTTGTCACCTATGGCACCTCACCGTTTGGATTTTTTGATGAAGTTAAAAGTCGCTGGTAAGACTTTGAAGAGCCATTGGAAGGTAGCCTATGATGAGGCTATGAATGGTGAAGACCTAATTTTCTCCCTCTTGTCGTCAGAGTTTGAGACTGTATTTTCTAAGGAAATTAGAGAAAAAATGGTGACCTTCAAATTCATGGAGGACAAGGGTGGCCAGCTGAAGATTCACTCAACTATCTCCAAGAAAGCGCGTGGTGCCTTCCTGACGTCTCTGATAGAAAATCAAGTGCAGACGGTGGAGGAAGCTCGTCGCTTAAGCTTTGCAGGATTTGTTTACAGAGAAGACCTGTCACAGACACAGGAATTGGTTTTTGTAAAGGAAGTATAGAAAATAGATAAAAGAAAAAGTCAGCACGATCATGCTGACTTTTTTCTAGCTTATAAAGTATTGGATATATGAATCTCATTTGATAAAGTATTAAGATGATTGACCAAATCCATGATTGAAAGATGGTTTTGGCAAATAAACTTCTTGGTGATGCCAGGAATATAGAAATTAGACACGATGATATCATAATCTGTCTGATTTAAAATCTCAGGACTTGTTTGTAATTCATCCCAAATATCGAAGGTGAAGCGGTTATTACAGTAATAGGAAAGCATATCAACAAAGGTAAGAGATATAGCATGGTCAAAGTTACTAATAATCAAAACCTTGATAGGTGGTCGATTTTCTAACAACTGAGTAGAGAGGTTTTCAGCATGGGTTAAGATGGTGTACATCAAGTGTTCCAACTGTTCAGGATGGTCATGCTGTCCAATTGCCTGACGATACTGAGCCAGTTCTTGACGTGCACTTTCCATAAAGTCTGGGAAGTAAACTTCGAATTTTTTAATCGTCAATGCTTTTTGTTCAAATAAGATTGGAGTAGAAAAGATTTCCTGTCTTTCAAAGAAAGCAGTGTTGTGTAAATGCCAAATCAGCTCATCGTAGTTAGTAAAGGTAATCTTATATTGTTTTGATAGGCGTTCTAATATTTGACTAAGTAATTGGTAAGAGTATCTTGCTTCACTATTCTCTTCTAAAGAGTTGAAGAATTCTTGAGGATCTAAGAAAAGATTGTTTTGAATAAAGGATATAAAAATTTGTGCGATGATATCTGGAGTGATTTCTAGTCCCAATTTCTCAGAGAAATGGACAAGTAACTCCTCAAAGTTTGGAATATTCATCAACAGAGGATAGTATTCATCATAGAAATGATTTGGTAAGTCGATAAAATGACCATTTTTGATGCGGTAAATACTGATAGCTATCATCAGTTTGTACATTCTATAAATTGAAAATCGCATCGGATAATTCGTGATCTTATAGAAGAAGTCAGCAAATTCTGTTAGCTCCTCTTCAGGAAGGTCAGGAAAAGGCCAGTCTAGGAAATAATAGCGCTCAGAGAAGTATTGGGCAAAAAAGTAACGAATATCGATCTCATTTCCACGTATCTCGGATGGAGTAAAAGATAATTCAATTTTAAACTGAGATGAAAGAACCTTTGTAATATTTCTGCCCAATCGATAGAGGTTAGCATTACTAGAGTGAAGATTTTCTATTGTTCGATAAATAGGTAGCCCCTCATTGAAGAACATATACTCTAGTAATTGAAAAGATTGAGAATGAGCAAGAAAATATTGATAAATATCTTCTACACTAGTGTTAACTTCTAAATCTATCATGATTCCGTTAACAGAAGATTGGATATCAATAGTTGGAAAAGCAGCACGTAATTCATTTAAATCACTTTTTAGGATTCGTTCTGTACATCCTAATTGTTCGGCAAGTGTATGTAATCTTAACCAATTACGATTCTGAATTAAGATTTCCATTAAGCGTAATTGTCTTTGATCTTTTGTGGATAAAAGGTTGCGCATATAGGTAATTTCCTCCTTAATTTATTATATCATTTTTTTGTCTAAAAAGTACAAAAAAATTAGAGCAAGAAAATTGTCGCTAGTAATCAGAAAAATTAGAATAATATAAGTGGCTCTTAGGTGCAAAAATAGAATATATTAATTGCTCAGAAAATATTGATTTATATATTAAATAGTTGTAGAGTTAGAATTATAAAATACTATTTAGGAGTTCAAAATGAAACATTCACATAAGAAATCATTTGACTGGTATAGCATGCAACAACGATACTCTATTCGTAAGTATCACTTTGGTGCGGCTAGTGTCTTGCTCGGGACAGCCTTAGTCTTGGGAACTGTTGCCAATACGCAATCAGTAAAAGCAGAGGAACAACATCCTGAGGCAACTAATAGTGTTTCTGTTGATAAGGTAGAAGAAACTACTAAACCAGCAGAAGTTTCTACACCTAAAAAAGAAACAACTTATGCAGCTCCAATTGTTGCGAATCCAGTAGAAACGACTCCAGCTAAAACTGAAGAAGCTACTAGACCAGCAGAAAAAGTTGAAGAAGCAAAAGATAAAAAAGAAGAAGTAACGCATCAAGATGCTGTTGACAAGTCAAAATTGTTAACGGCTCTTTCGCGTGCTAAAAAATTAGAAAGCAAGTTATATACAGAAGCAAGTGCTACTAACTTGCAAGCAAGTATCCAAGCTGGTCAAAGCTTGCTTGGGAAAGCAGATGCGACTGAAGCTGAAGTATCAGCAGCAGAGTCATCTATCCAATCGGCTATTATTGGTCTAGAACTTCGTTCTAACTCTGATAAAGGAACTGTATCAGAAACTCCTGTAGTGAAGAAAGCAGATGCAGTTGAAGCAAAAGAGGAAACTAAACCAGCCACAAGAACGACTGACCGTTCAGCTGTTGATAGTAGCGTTTTAGCAACTAATGCACCTGCTAAAGTAGAAACAACTTCAGTTCCAGCATCTACTAATGAAATCTTGAAACCAGGTTTGAGCCTTTCTGATGCTCGCCAAAATCCAGCTATCCGTAAAGAAGACTTGGATAAAGGGCATAGTGGCTTTAGAGCTTCTAGCAATCCAGCCAACCCAATCGTCTCAGGTTCTGGCAACACAGTTGCGTTTTCAGACATCAGTCAAGCTGGTCGTAGTTATAGTTTCCGCGGCTACGGGAACTCACGTGGTGGGAATTCAATCCATTACGATGTAACAACAGTACGTCAAGGTAATAGATTGAATTTCACAATTGAATATTCTGGTCCAGGTGAATTTGTTAATAATAACTTTATCTTGGACAAAGGGGATGGATTTGGAAATCCTTCCAATGCAACTATCACAACACCAAGATTGAGAGAACAATCAAAACCTATTAGCCAGGGTGCCAACTACGTATCTCACTCAGGATACAGTATGACTTCTGCTACTTCAACAAGTGAGAGACAAACAATCAGATTTAGTTTGCCTATCATTAATCCAAATGGTGACTTGTCTGTACGTTTGAAACCAGTTACTTTTAACGTAAACCAAGGTGGAGGTAGTGCAGCAACAAGTAATGACCCGTATAGTAACTCTAACTATTATTATAGAGCAACCCCACTATACTTGGATGCAAACCCTTATGGCGGTACTAATAACAAGACTGTTTCAGAAGATATTGACTTCCAAACTGTCTATCTTCCAACTAGTAAGTTACCAGAAGGTCAAACTAGATTAGTTCGAGAAGGTGAAAAAGGACAACGTCAAATTACCTATAAAGTCCATCGATTTGGTAACGAAACACTTTTAGGATTGCCAATTAGTAATTCTGTTACTAAAGAAGCCAAGCCACGTATTATGCAAATTGGTGTGGCTAAAGAGCTAATCGATACAGTAAAACCACGTGTTGATCAAAATAAAGTTGGTGATACAAATAACCTCACTTTCTATCTTGATAACGATGGCAACGGTGTTTATACTGAAGGTGTAGACGAACTTGTTCAAAAAATTGCTATTAAAGATGGAGCCAAAGGTGAAAAAGGAGACCAAGGTGAACGCGGTTTAACTGGAGCTAAAGGTGAAAAAGGAGACCGAGGCGAACGTGGTCTCACTGGAGCTAAAGGTGAAAAAGGAGACCAAGGCGAACGCGGTTTAACTGGAGCTAAAGGTGAAAAAGGAGACCAAGGTGAACGCGGTCTAACTGGAGCTAAAGGTGAAAAAGGAGACCGAGGCGAACGTGGACTCACTGGAGCTAAAGGTGAAAAAGGAGACCAAGGCGAACGCGGTCTAACTGGAGCTAAAGGTGAAAAAGGGGACCAAGGCGAGCGCGGTTTAACTGGAGCTAAAGGTGAAAAAGGAGACCGAGGCGAACGTGGTCTAACTGGAGCTAAAGGTGAAAAAGGTGACCAAGGTCAGGCAGGTCGTGACGGTGTAACTCCAACCGTAACCGTTAAAGATAATAAAGATGACGGCACTCATACTATCACTATTAACGACGGTAGAGGTAATGTTACAAGTACTGTTGTAAGAGATGGTTTCGATGGAGCAAGTCCATTAGTTGCGACTCAACGAAATGACGCAGATAAAACAACGACCGTTATCTTCTATTATGACCAAAATGATAACAACGAATTTGATGCAGGCGATACAAAACTAAAAGAAGTTGTCATTGCAGATGGAGCCAAAGGTGAAAAAGGTGACAAGGGTGCAACTCCTAAAGTGACAACTGCTCGTGGAGCAGATGGTCATAGTACTGACATTACATTTACAGTTCCTGGAGAAGAGCCTGTAACAGTTAACATTAAAGATGGTAAAGATGGACGTACACCAACTATTGACTTAAATGCATTGGTGGAAGCAGTTAGAAGAGGTGTTGGATCAACTTCTAATTCACAACCTTCTGGAACATCAAGAAGTGCAAGAAATAGAAGAGCATTACCAGATGAAGATAGAAGTGCAACTGAGTCATCAGAAACAGTACAACCATCAACTACAGGTTCAACAGCATCACAACCAACATCAACTCAACCTAAACCATCAGGTGAATATGCGGGAACCGAAATAAAAGCATATTATGATAATAATCATAATGGTGTATTTGATGAAGGTGATGAGTTGATATCAAGTACTGTTATTCCTCCTGCTCCAAAAGGAGAGAATGGTAATGATGGTAAAGATGCTATAAGAGGAGCTGAATTATTAAGTGGAATTATAGCTCCAAGGCCAGAAGATGGTAAAGATGGTGATACATACATTGATGCTACAACAGGAGATGTGTATAAAAAGAGAGATGGAGCTTGGGGGAAAATCGGTAATATTAGAGGGCCTCAAGGAGAAGGACCTAAAGGTGACAAGGGTGAAAACGGAAAAGACGGCTTCACACCAGAAGTAACCGTTACAGATAACAATAACGGCACACACACCATCACCATCACCCAACCAGACAACAAACCATCCCTAACAACCATCGTTAAAAACGGTGAAGATGGACAAACACCAAAAGTCAAAGCAGAACGAGATGAAGCGAAGAAACAAACTACATTAACCTTCTACATTGACAAAGATGGCGACGGAAACTACACAGAAGGAACAGACACACTAGTTCAAACAACAGTAGTTAAAGATGGACAAGATGGAGCA